>NZ_JBICII010000088.1:0-34685 GCF_043101865.1 Pseudomonas sp. zjy_15 | reverse complement strand
AAAAAATCTGGCCCTGCTCGAATCCCGGGAGCAGGCAGCTTCGTAGATGGCGCCGGCGTTGCCGGTGTTCGCGGGTAAACCCGTTCCTACAGGGAAGGGTGCAACGCCAGGCAGGGGCGCATACCCTCCAGGCCAACGTCGCCTCCCATAATTCGAGCCAGAACACTAGAATAGCCCCCACGCACCTATTCAGAAGCGCCCTATGTCCAATTCTGTCGAACCTGAAACCCTGGCCCAGCTGCCGTTGGACGAGCTTGTCGCCTGCCATGAATGCGACCTGCTGCTGCGCAAGCCAGTGCTGCAGCACGATGAGAAGGCCCAATGCCCGCGCTGCGGCTACGAGCTCTATGCCCACCGGCACAATGTGGTCAATCGCAGCCTGGCCCTGGTACTGGCAGCCCTTTTGCTGTTCGTGCCGGCCAATTTTCTGCCGATCATGCAGTTGCATCTGCTTGGTCAGACTTCGGACGATACCGTCTGGAGTGGCGTGCTCGGCTTGTACAACTCGGGAATGCGCGGTGTTGCCGTGGTGGTGTTGCTCTGCAGCATGGTCATTCCACTGGCGAAACTGCTCTGCCAACTGGCCGTCCTGTTGAGCATCCGCCTGAACTTCGGGCGTGACTACGGCCTGGTCTTCTACCGCATCTATCACCACCTGCGTGACTGGGGCATGCTCGAGGTCTATTTCATGGGGGTGCTGGTGGCCATCGTCAAACTGGTGGATCTGGCCGAACTCACCGTGGGCCTGGGGCTGTTCTGTTTCATCAGTCTGTTATTGATCCAGGTGTGGCTCGAGGTGGTGATGTCGCCCCACCAGATCTGGAGTGCGTTATCAGGGGAGGACCTGCATGCGGGCGATTGACGCAGGCATTCTTGTCTGCAATGAGTGTCACGAACTGAACAGGCGAGAGGACGGCAGTACTTCGCAAACCTGCACACGCTGCGGCGCTATTGTGCATGCACGCCGGCCGAACAGTATCGTGCGAACATGGGCGTTGCTGATTGCGGCGTCGATCCTTTACATCCCGGCCAACATACTGCCGATCATGACCGTGAGTACCCTCGGTCAGGGCAGTCCGGACACCATCATGTCCGGTGTCATCACCCTGCTCAAGCACGGCATGGTGCCCATTGCGGCTGTGGTGTTCATTGCCAGTATCCTGGTCCCCACCTTCAAGCTGGTGGGCATCGGCCTGCTGTTGTACTCCGTTCAGCGGCGGCAACCGCTTTCAGCCCGACAGCGGATATTGATGTACCGCTTCATCGAATTCATTGGGCGCTGGTCCATGCTGGACATCTTCGTCATTGCCATCCTGGTGGCAGTGGTGAATTTTGGCCGAATAGCCAGTGTCGAAGCCAACCTGGGCGCTGTCGCCTTCGCAACTGTGGTGATCCTGACAATGCTTGCCGCTTTAACTTTCGATCCCCGACTGATTTGGGATAACACGGAGTCGGATGACGACCATGAGTGACCTGCCAACGGCTAAAACCCGCCCAGCCTCGAACTGGTCGGCCATCTGGATCCTGCCTTTGATTGCACTGATGATCGGTGGCTGGCTCGCGTGGCAGGCCTACCGCGACGCTGGCGTGGAAATTGAAGTCCGCTTCGAGTCGGGAGAGGGTATCGTCGCCAACAAGACCGAGGTCATCTACAAGGGGATGCCAGTTGGCAAGGTGAAAAGCCTGGTGCTCGACGCCAAGGGCGACACGCAGGGGGTGATCGCCACCATCGAGATGAACAAAGCCGCCGAGCCCCATCTGAACAAAGGCACGCGTTTCTGGCTGGTGAAGCCGAGTGTCAGTCTGGCCGGTATATCTGGCCTTGAAACACTGGTGTCGGGTAACTACATCGCCGTTAGTCCGGGGGAGGGGGAGCGTACCAAGCGCTTCATTGCATTGGAGGTGGCGCCACCGCTCTCGGACTCGGAACCAGGCCTGCACCTGACCCTCAAGGCCGACAGGCTGGGCTCGCTCAACCGGGACAGCCCGGTGTTCTACAAGCAGATTCAGGTTGGCCGGGTGAAAAGCTACCGCCTGTCCGAGGACCAGAGCACCGTAGAGGTGAAAGTCTTCATCGAGCCGGCCTACGCCAGCCTGGTGCGTAAGCACACGCGTTTCTGGAACGCCAGCGGTGTCAGCATCGATGCTTCACTTTCGGGTGTGAAAGTGCGCAGTGAGTCGTTGTCGAGCATTGTGGCGGGTGGTATCGCCTTCGCCACGCCGGAGTACCGCAAGGACAGCCCACCCACCGATCCGAGCCTGCCGTTCCGCCTGTACGAGGACTTCGATGCCGCCCAGGCGGGTATCCGGGTAAAAGTGAAGCTGAACGATTATGAGGGGCTGCAGGCGGGTCGCACGCCCGTCATGTACAAAGGCATCCAGGTGGGCTCGCTGAAAGCCCTGAAGATGGAAGACAACCTGGCCAGCGCTTCGGCTGAGCTGACACTCGACCCGCTGGCCGAGGACTACCTGGTAGAGGGGACGCAGTTCTGGGTGGTCAAGCCGTCGATTTCCCTGGCGGGAATCACTGGCCTGGAAGCGCTGGTCAAAGGTAACTACATCGCCATTCGTCCAGGTGAGAAGGGCGCACGGCCAGAGCGTGAGTTCGAGGCGCGTGCCAAGGCGCCGCCGCTCGACCTCAAGGCGCCGGGCCTGCACATGGTGTTGTTCGCCGACACCTTGGGTTCGCTGGAAATCGGCAGCCCGGTGATGTATCGCCAGGTGAAGGTGGGTAGCGTGCAGAGCTATCAGTTCGCCCGTAACAGCAGCCGCATCCTGATCGGTGTGCATATCGAGAAGGAGTACGAGACGCTGGTCAATGGTTCGTCGCGCTTCTGGAATGTCAGTGGGATCACCCTGACCGGCGGCCTGTCGGGCATCAAGATCAAGAGTGAGTCGCTGCAAACACTGATGGCCGGCGGTATTGCGTTCGATACGCCACGGCCCGATGTACCGCTGAAGCGACACATTCCACGCTTCCGCCTGCATGACAGCCAGGAAGCGGTAAACCGTGCGGGTACGTTGATCACCATCCGTGTAGAGCGTGCCGATGGCCTGAAGCCGGGCACGGCCATCCGCTTCCGCGGCCTGGATGTGGGCAGTATCGAGAGCGTCGACCTCACCGATGACCTGCAGGCGGTGCTGCTGCGGGCGCGGATTACCGAAGCGGCGGATCGTATTGCCCGTGCCGGTACGCAGTTCTGGGTGGTCAAGCCGGCCCTGGGCCTGGTGCGCACTGAAAACCTCGACACCTTGATTGGTGGGCAGTACCTGGAAGTGCAGCCTGCAGCGAAGAACCGTGGGCCACAGCGCGACTTCATCGCTTTGGCCGACGCCCCGCAGGTAGCAGGGCCAGAGGTTGGCCTACCATTGACGCTCAGTGCGCCACGCCGCGGCTCGATCAAGCCGGGTGTGCCGGTTACTTATCGTGAGGTCAAGGTGGGCAAGGTGACAGGCTTCGAGCTGGGCCAGAGCGCTGACCGCGTGCTGATTCATATCCTCATCGAGCCGCGCTATGCCGCCTTGGTGCGCAGCGGTAGCCGCTTCTGGAACAGCAGTGGTTTCGGTTTCGACTGGGGGCTGTTCAAGGGGGCTACAGTGCATACCGAGTCGGTGGAAACCCTGATCGATGGCGGTATCGCCTTCGCAACGCCAGATGGCGAGCAGATGGGTAACCCGGCACGGCCGCGGCAGACCTTTGCCTTGTTCGACAAGGCCGAGGATGAATGGCTGCAGTGGGCACCGAAGATTCAGATTGCCAAGTGATTTAAAAGTAGGGCCGCCAAGCGCGGCCCCGCTTTTTTGTGGGAGCGGCCTTGCGTCGCGAAAGGGGCGCGTAGCGGCCCCTCGGTTTCAGCGCAGAAGCTGAGATTGCCGGGGCTGCTCCGCGGCCCTTTCGCGACACAAGGCCGCTCCCACAGAGATCGAGTCCCACATGGAGCTGTGCCTGCAAGCATAAATCGCAGGCAACAAAAAGCCGACCCTAGGGTCGGCTTTTCGACTTGCACGTCGCTTAGGCAGCTGCAGCTTCTTTCAGCGCCTTGATGTGGCCATTCAGACGGCCTTTGTGACGAGCAGCCTTGTTCTTGTGGATGATACCCTTGTCGGCCATACGGTCGATTACAGGTACAGCCAGAACGTAAGCGGCTTGCGCTTTTTCGGCGTCTTTTGCGTCGATGGCTTTGACTACATTCTTGATGTAGGTGCGAACCATGGAACGCAGGCTGGCGTTGTGGCTGCGACGCTTCTCAGCCTGTTTTGCACGTTTCTTGGCGGAAGGTGTGTTGGCCACCGTCGAGCTCCTCGAAAGACTTTAGGTAAATAGCAAACAAAATAGGCCGCGAATCATGCCGATCAGTCGAGCGGATGTCAAGGCCACCTGCAAGGTTCCGCCGAGCGGTGCGCCAACAGGTAGGAAAGATTCCTTTCTGCTGCGCGACCTGTACACTCGGGAATTTTTGGCTCCCCTGCGAAGGCGCGGGAGTATCGCACATTCGGACGCTGTCTGGCAGCGTCCTCTGTCATTGGCGTGAATCTTTTCGATGAACCTGCTCAAATCCCTGGCTGCAGTAAGCTCGATCACCATGATTTCGCGGGTGCTGGGCTTTGTTCGCGACACCATCCTGGCCCGTATCTTCGGTGCTGGTGTCGCTACCGACGCCTTCTTCATCGCGTTCAAACTGCCCAACCTGTTGCGGCGCATCTTCGCCGAAGGTGCATTCTCCCAGGCCTTCGTGCCGATTCTGGCCGAGTACAAGACCCAGCAGGGCGAGGAGGCGACGCGAACCTTCATTGCCTATGTCAGCGGCCTTCTGACCCTGGTGCTGGCCCTGGTGACCGCCATCGGCATCCTCGCTGCACCGTGGGTGGTGTGGGCGACTGCCCCGGGTTTTGTCGACAGCACCGAAAAATACGAGCTGACCACCGACCTGTTGCGGGTGACGTTTCCTTATATATTCCTGATCTCGCTGTCTTCCCTGGCCGGCGCGATCCTCAATACCTGGAACCGCTTTTCGGTGCCGGCCTTTACGCCCACCCTGCTGAACGTGGCGATGATCGCCTTCGCCGTGTTGCTGACGCCGTACTTCAACCCGCCAATCATGGCGTTGGCCTGGGGCGTGCTGGCGGGTGGCCTGGCGCAGTTGCTGTACCAGCTGCCAGCGCTGAAGAAGATCGGCATGCTCGTGCTGCCGCGTCTGAATCTCAAGGACGCAGGTGTGTGGCGGGTACTGAAGCAGATGCTGCCGGCGATCCTGGGGGTGTCGGTGAGCCAGATCTCGCTGATCATCAACACCATCTTTGCCTCCTTCCTGGTGGCCGGCTCGGTGTCGTGGATGTACTACGCCGACCGCCTCATGGAGCTGCCTTCGGGCGTGCTGGGCGTGGCCCTGGGCACCATCCTGCTGCCCACCCTGGCCAAGACCTACGCCAACAAGGATCGCGAGGAGTACTCGCGGATTCTCGACTGGGGCCTGCGCCTGTGCTTCTTGCTGGTGCTGCCCTGCACACTGGCTTTGGCCATTCTTGCCGAACCGCTGACCGTTGCTTTGTTTCAATATGGCAAGTTCAGCGCGTTTGATGCGGCAATGACCCAGCGAGCGCTGATCGCCTATTCCGTGGGCTTGCTGGCGATCATTCTGATCAAGGTACTGGCACCTGGCTTCTACGCGCAGCAGAATATCCGCACGCCGGTGAAGATCGCAGTCTTTACCCTGGTCTGCACCCAGCTGTTCAACCTTGCCCTGGTCGGCCCGCTTGCACATGCCGGCCTGGCATTGGCGATCAGCCTCGGTGCCTGCCTGAATGCCGGTTTGCTGTTCTGGAAGCTGCGCAGTCAGCAGCTGTTCGAGCCTCAGCCAGGCTGGGCAGTGTTCCTGCTCAAGCTTGTGTTGGCGGTGGCACTGATGTCGGCAGTACTGCTGGCGGGCATGCATTATATGCCGGCCTGGGAGCAGGGCATCATGCTTGAGCGCTTCCTGCGGCTTGGGGCGCTGATCCTGGCGGGTGTCGTGACGTATTTTGGCTGCCTGTACCTGTGCGGCTTCCGGCCCCGGCATTTCGCTCGCAAGGCCTTGCACTGAGGCTTTGGGCGGGTCAGGCGTCGGTTTTTCGCATTCCACGCCGCCCTTGGGCGCTGCTGCCTGTCACCAGCGCCCGGGTGTGGTTATAATCGGCCACTTTATGAGCAAGAAGCGCGTTATGCAGCTGGTTCGAGGTCTTCACAACCTGCGCCCCGAGCACCGGGGCTGTGTCGCCACCATTGGCAACTTCGACGGGGTTCACCGCGGCCACCAGGCAATCCTGGCGCGCCTGCGCGAGCGCGGTCAGGCCTTGGGCCTGCCGACCTGCGTGGTGATCTTCGAACCGCAACCACGCGAGTACTTCGCACCCGATACCGCGCCGGCACGCCTGGCTCGGCTGCGCGACAAGATCGAGCTGCTGGCGACCGAAGGCATCGACCGGGTGCTGTGCCTGGCGTTCAACCAGCGTCTGAGCAAGCTCAGCGCCGATGCCTTCGTCAAGGCCATTCTGGTCGACGGTCTGGGCGTGCGTCATCTCGAAGTGGGCGATGACTTCCGCTTCGGCTGCGATCGCGCTGGCGACTTCGCTTTCCTGGTCGAGGCCGGCAACGCGTACGGCTTTACCGTCGAGGCCGCCAACACGGTCATCCAGGATGGCCTGCGGGTCAGCAGCACCGAAGTGCGCAAGGCCTTGTCCGAGGGCGACTTCGAGCTGGCCGAACACCTGCTGGGCCGCCCGTACCGCATTACAGGCCGCGTGCTGCACGGCCAGAAGCTGGCCCGCCAGCTCGGCACACCAACCGCCAACATCCAGCTCAAGCGCCGCCGCGTGCCGCTGTCCGGGGTATACCTGGCCAGCATCGTGATCGACGGCAAAGCTTGGCCGGGTGTCGGCAATATCGGCGTGCGCCCCACCGTTGCCGGTGATGGGCGCCCGCACCTGGAGATTCATCTTCTGGACTTTGCCGGCGATCTTTACGGCCGGCGCCTGACGGTGGAGTTCCACCACAAGCTGCGTGAAGAGCAGCGATTCGCCTCCCTGGAGGCGCTGAAGTCGGCGATCGATGCGGATATCGCCGCCGCACGTGCACATTGGCACGCTCAACCGCTAACGAAGAGCCTGAAATGACCGACTACAAAGCCACGCTTAACCTTCCGGACACCGCCTTCCCCATGAAGGCCGGCCTGCCTCAGCGCGAACCGCAGATCCTGCAGCGCTGGGACAGCATTGGCCTGTACCAGAAGCTGCGCGAAATTGGCAAGGATCGTCCCAAGTTCGTCCTGCACGACGGCCCGCCCTATGCCAACGGCAAGATTCATATCGGTCATGCGTTGAACAAGATCCTCAAGGACATGATCGTCCGTTCCAAGACCCTGGCCGGCTTCGATGCGCCGTACGTGCCAGGCTGGGACTGCCACGGCCTGCCGATCGAGCACAAGGTCGAGGTTACCCACGGCAAGCACCTTTCCGCTTATCGTACCCGCGAGCTGTGCCGCGAGTACGCTGCCGACCAGATCGAAGGGCAGAAGACCGAGTTCATCCGCCTGGGCGTACTGGGTGACTGGGACAACCCATACAAGACCATGAACTTCGCCAACGAGGCCGGTGAAATCCGCGCCTTGGCCGAAATGGTCAAGCAAGGCTTCGTGTTCAAGGGCCTGAAGCCGGTGAACTGGTGCTTTGACTGCGGTTCGGCGCTGGCTGAAGCGGAAGTCGAGTACGCCGATAAGAAGTCGCAGACCATCGACGTGGCCTTCCCGGTTGCCGATGACGCCAAGCTCGCCGCCGCCTTCGGCCTGGCCTCGCTGGCCAAGCCGGCCGCCATCGTGATCTGGACCACCACCCCGTGGACCATCCCGGCCAACCAGGCCCTGAATATCCACCCGGAGTTCACGTACGCCCTGGTCGACACCGGCGAGCGCCTGCTGGTGCTGGCTGAAGAGCTGGTCGAGTCGTGCCTGAAACGCTACAACCTGGAAGGCTCGGTCCTGGCCACCGCCCAAGGTTCGGCGCTGGAACTGATCAACTTCCGCCATCCCTTCTACGATCGCCTGTCGCCAATCTACCTGGCCGACTACGTCGAGCTGGGCGCCGGTACCGGCGTGGTGCATTCCTCGCCAGCCTACGGTGAAGACGACTTCGTCACCTGCAAGCGCTACGGCATGGTCAATGACGACATCCTCACCCCGGTGCAGAGCAACGGCGTGTATGTCGATTCGCTGCCCTTCTTCGGTGGCCAGTTCATCTGGAAGGCCAACCCGGCCATCGTCGAGAAGCTGAGCGAAGTCGGTGCGCTGATGCACACCGAAACCATCAGCCACAGCTACATGCACTGCTGGCGCCACAAGACCCCGCTGATCTACCGCGCCACCGCGCAGTGGTTCGTGGGCATGGACAAGCAGCCGACCACCGGCGAGCCGCTGCGTGAGCGTGCGCTTAAAGCCATCGAAGACACCAAGTTCGTTCCGGCCTGGGGCCAGGCGCGCCTGCACGCGATGATCGCCAACCGCCCGGACTGGTGCATCTCGCGTCAGCGCAACTGGGGTGTGCCGATCCCGTTCTTCCTGCACAAGCAGACCGGCGAGCTGCATCCACGCACTGTCGAGCTGATGGAGGAAGTGGCCAAGCGTGTCGAGCAGCAAGGCATCGAGGCCTGGTTCAAGCTGGACGCCGCTGAACTGCTGGGTGCTGAAGCCGACCAGTACGACAAGATCGCCGACACCCTCGACGTGTGGTTCGACTCGGGCACCACCCACTGGCATGTGCTGCGTGGCTCGCACGACATTGGCCACACTACCGGCCCGCGCGCCGACCTGTACCTGGAAGGTTCGGACCAGCACCGCGGCTGGTTCCACTCTTCCTTGCTGACCGGTTGTGCCATCGATAACCATGCGCCATATCGCGAGCTGCTGACCCACGGCTTCACCGTGGATGAAAACGGCCGCAAGATGTCCAAGTCGCTGGGCAACACCATCGAACCGGAGAAGGTCAACAACACCCTGGGTGCCGATATCCTGCGCCTGTGGGTTTCGGCCACCGACTATTCCGGTGAAATGGCGGTTTCCGAGCAGATCCTGCAGCGCAGTGCCGACGCCTACCGGCGTATCCGCAATACCGCACGCTTCCTGCTGTCCAACCTGTCCGGCTTCGACCCGGCCCGCGACCTGCTGGCCCCGGAAGACATGCTGGCGCTGGACCGCTGGGCCGTGGACCGTACCCTGCTGCTACAACGCGAGCTGGAAGAGCACTACAGTGAGTACCGTTTCTGGAACGTCTACTCCAAAGTGCACAACTTCTGCGTACAGGAGCTGGGCGGCTTCTACCTCGACATCATCAAGGACCGCCAGTACACCACCGGCGCCAACAGTGTCGCCCGCCGTTCCTGCCAGACTGCGCTGTACCACATCAGCGAAGCGCTGGTGCGCTGGATCGCGCCGATCCTGGCATTCACCGCCGACGAAATCTGGCAGTACCTGCCGGGCGAGCGCAACGAGTCGGTGATGCTCAACGGCTGGTACGAAGGCCTGAGCGAGCTGCCGGAAGGCACCGAGCTGGGCCGCGCTTACTGGGACCGCGTGATGGCGGTGAAGGCATCGGTGAACAAAGAGCTGGAAAACCAGCGTACCGCCAAGGTCATTGGTGGCAACCTGCAGGCTGAAGTTACCCTGTACGCCGACGAAGGCCTGAGTGCCGACCTGGGCAAGCTCGGCGACGAGCTGCGCTTCGTGCTGATCACCTCGGCCGCCAGCGTGGTGCCATTCGCACAGGCGCCGGCCGAAGCCGTAGCCACTGAGGTCGAAGGCCTCAAGCTGAAAGTGGTCAAGTCCGGCCACACCAAGTGCGGCCGTTGCTGGCACTTCCGCGCCGATGTTGGCAGCCACCCGGAACACCCGGAAATCTGCGGCCGTTGCGTCGACAACCTGACCGGCTCGGGTGAGGTACGCCACTATGCCTAACCCTGCAGCGGGGCGCTTCGGGCGCCTTGCATGGCTGTGGCTGAGCTTGCTGGTCCTGGTCGTCGACCAGGCCACCAAGCTGTACTTCAACAACACCCTGACCATGTACCAGCAGATCGTGGTCATTCCTGACTACTTCAGCTGGACCCTGGCCTACAACACCGGTGCTGCGTTCAGCTTCCTGGCTGACGGTGCGGGTTGGCAGCGCTGGTTGTTCGCCCTGATCGCCGTGGTGGTCAGCGCGGTGCTGGTGGTGTGGCTCAAGCGCCTGGGGCGCAACGAGACCTGGCTGGCCGTGGCGCTGGCGCTGGTGCTGGGTGGGGCGATTGGCAACCTGTACGACCGCATCGTGCTGGGCCATGTGGTCGACTTCATCCTGGTGCACTGGCAGAACCGCCATTACTTCCCGGCCTTCAACGTGGCCGACAGCGCCATCACCGTTGGTGCGGTGATGCTGGCGCTGGATATGTTCAAGAGCAAGAAGTCTGAGGATCCGGTCCATGACTGACACCCGTATCGGCCAGAACACCGAAGTCACCCTGCACTTCGCGCTGCACCTGGAAAATGGCGATACCGTCGACAGCACGTTCGATAAAGCCCCGGCCACCTTCAAAGTGGGTGATGGCAACCTGCTGCCGGGCTTTGAAAACGCCCTGTTCGGCTTCAAGGCTGGTGACAAGCGCACCGTGGCAGTGGCCCCGGAGAACGCCTTCGGACAGCCTAACCCGCAGAACGTGCAGGTCATGCCGAGGTCCAACTTCGAAGGCATGGAGTTGTCCGAAGGGCTGCTGATCATCTTCAACGACGCCGCCAACACCGAGCTGCCGGGTGTGGTCAAAGCGTTCGATGACGACCAGGTCACCATCGACTTCAATCACCCACTGGCTGGCAAGACCCTGACCTTCGAGGTGGAGATCCTCGAGGTGAAGGCCCTGTAAGCCTGGAGCCGAGCATGCAAATCAAACTCGCCAACCCTCGCGGCTTCTGCGCCGGGGTCGACCGGGCGATCGAGATCGTCAACCGCGCGCTGGAAGTCTTCGGCCCGCCGATCTATGTGCGTCACGAAGTGGTGCACAACAAGTTCGTGGTGGAAGACTTGCGTAACCGCGGCGCCATCTTTGTCGAAGAATTGGACCAGGTGCCGGACGATGTCATCGTCATCTTCAGTGCCCACGGTGTTTCCCAGGCTGTGCGCCAGGAAGCTGCTGGCCGTGGCTTGAAAGTGTTCGATGCCACCTGCCCGCTGGTGACCAAGGTTCACATCGAAGTGGCCAAGTACAGCCGCGATGGCCGTGAGTGCATTCTCATCGGCCACGAAGGGCACCCGGAAGTCGAAGGCACCATGGGCCAGTACGATGCCAGCAACGGCGGCGCCATCTACCTTGTCGAAGACGAGGAAGATGTGGCCAACCTGCAGGTGCGCGACCCGGACCACCTGGCTTTCGTCACCCAGACAACACTGTCGATGGACGACACCAGCCGCGTCATCGATGCTCTGCGTGCGCGTTTCCCGAACATCGGTGGCCCGCGCAAGGACGACATCTGCTACGCCACCCAGAACCGCCAGGATGCCGTCAAGCAACTGGCCGGCGAGAGCGACGTGGTGCTGGTGGTGGGCAGCCCGAACAGTTCCAACTCCAACCGTTTGCGCGAGTTGGCTGAGCGCATGGGCACCCCGGCCTACCTGATCGACGGTGCCGAGGACCTGCAACGCGGCTGGTTTGACCAGGCCGCGCGGATCGGCATCACCGCCGGTGCTTCTGCGCCCGAAGTGCTGGTGCGTGGCGTGATCGAACAGCTCAAGGCCTGGGGCGCCACTGGCGCTGAAGAGCTGGACGGGCGCGAAGAGAACATCACCTTTTCAATGCCCAAAGAGCTGCGGGTTCGCTCGCTGATCTGACGGGCAGCACCACCGCCAATGCAGGGGCTGCTTTGCAGCCCCTTCGCGACACAAGACCGCTCCTGCAATGACCGCGCTAGCAGCGGTCATTGCTCTGGTCCTCCGTAAGCAACCTGACTCTGCCGCTTGATGCCAGCGCCACCTGATTTCGGCTGCGAGCAGCGGCGCGTTCGCATATTTCCAGTGTTGCGCCCAACCAGCCGTTGCCCGACATCATTGGCACGCCCAGCGCACTGAATTTGAACTGCTCACCGCGGTTGCTGGTTATTTTCAGCGGCTTTGAAAGGCGCTGTTCGCGCAGCACCTGCCGGTTATGCTCCAGCACTACCCGCCAACCATTCCCCCAATTACCGTCCAGCGCCAGCACCAGCACCGGCTGGCCTTGCAGCATGGCATGGCTGCGTGCACTGCGCAGCGCCTGCGCCAGATCACGGGCAGCCGCCGCCCGGTGTAGGTCATCGCTCATTCTGGCGTAGGCCGGCATGCCCAGTTGGGTCAGCAAGACCGCCACGGCCAAGGCCGACATCATTTGTATCAGTGTTACGCCGCGTTGCTTCACCGTGCATTCCTCCCTGGACGTGCTTGGCTATAGCTTCCTGGCGGCTGGACAAGAGGTCCAGTCGCCCAAGTTGAAAGCAATGACGGGAAAAGTCGCAGGAGGTGCAGGGATGCACGAAAGGCAAGGGGGCATGACGCTTCTGGAAGTGCTGTTGGCGGTTGTGGTCGTGGCCGTGGGTATGTTCGCCGCAGCGGGGCTGCAACTGCAGGCCTTGCAGGCTGTGGACAGTGCGCGTCGCAATGGGCAGGCGGCAATGGCGGCGCACAGCGAGCATGAACGGGGGCGTCGATGAGGCGCGGCCAACGTGGTTTGGGTTTGGTTGAGCTGATGTTGGCGCTGACGATCGGGTTGATGTTGTTGGCGGCCGCCAATCAGCTCTTTGCATCGGCTCACCAGGCCTGGCGCCTGCAAAGTACTGCGCTGCGCATGCAGGATGAGGCGCGGCAGGCGTTGCTGCGCATGGCCCAGGATATTCGCATGGCCGGCATGTTTGGCTGTTTGCGCCTGAGACCTTCCGATTTCGATGACCCGGCATTACAGCAGGTCTTCGCTCGCCCCTTGGTGATCGAAGCGTCCACCCTCAGCCTGATCGTGGCGGAGTTGCCTGGGCAAGCTGGCCGACCTGACTGGTTTCTGCACACCGATTGCCTGACCAAAGCGTCTGTCGATGCAGCGCGCAAGGCTGGGGACCCACTGGTGTACCCGGTCAGCAGGTATGTCTACCAGTTCCAGGGCGATAAGCTGAGGTTCAAACGCGGAAACAGCAAATTTCAACCGTTGGTTGATAATGTGCAGGCGATGCGTGTAGAGCGTGTGCAGATGGTGGGGGGGGAACGGGTGGATATCAGCCTGACGCTTTACGAACCCACGCTCAAGGTTCAGCAGCGCCATGAGTTGAGCGTCGCAATCCGCAACCCGGTCCCCGCTTCATGACTCACCAGCGTGGCGTGGTTCTTCTACTGGCCTTGGTCCTGAGCGTCCTGCTGGGCCTGCTTGCCACATCTGCCCTGCGCGACGCGCTGGTGGAAACGCGGATGACCGGCTACCTGAGCGATGGCCTGATGGCGCTGGAAGAGGCTGAGGCCACTTTGCTGGCTGGGGTACGCGAACTTGAACGGGCGCCCCCTGACGCTTGTAACGCGTGCCTGCCACCGCCCAGGCCGCACGATCTGGTGGGGCAGTGGCAAAGTACCCAGACCGGCTTTTTCCAGCTGCAGAATCTGGGTGTCAGCACACGTGCCGCGCACATGCCCGAAGGGCAGCCGGTTAGCCTGTTCCGGGTTACCGCCGTCAGCAAGCAAAGCCGCTCACGGCATGTGCTGGAAGCGGTCTACGCCGTGGCCGGCAATCAAACCCAACGCATCACCTGGCGGCAAAGATTGCGAGGAGACTGACATGCAGCAAGGCTTGAGCCTGATCGAGTTGTTGATTGTGCTGGCCGTGACCGGCATTCTGGCAGCCATTGCCTACCCCAGTTACAGCGACCAGCTTCGGCGAGCCGCGCGCAGCGAAGTGGTTGGCCTGCTGCATGATGCCGCCCTGCGCCTTGAGCGCCACCGCGTGCGCACTGGCCAATACGCCGAGGGCGACCTGGTCTTGCCCGAAGGTACCCGCTACTACAGCCTGCAGGCCCTGCGCGACAGTGACACCTTCACGCTGCGCGCCCGGCGGCTACCGCATGGGCTGATGGCGCAGGATGGCTGTGGCGATTTCCAGCTCGACCAGGCTGGCGTGCAGCACAATCCGGGCGCCGTTGAGCACGGCCCGCACTGTTGGGGAAGTTGAAGGTTCAATGATGCCCGGTGCATCGCGGTTTTACTTCAGGTGTTGGATCGACAGATGAGCAAGCAAGTAGTGGTGGTTGGTGGCGGGGTGATCGGCCTGCTGACGGCATTCAACCTGGCAGCCAAGGTCGGCCAGGTGGTGGTGTGCGATCAGGGCGAGGTTGGCCGAGAGTCGTCCTGGGCTGGCGGAGGCATTGTCTCGCCGTTGTACCCGTGGCGTTACAGCCCCGCCGTGACCGCTCTGGCGCACTGGTCGCAGGACTTTTATCCACAGCTGGGCGAGCGTCTGTTCGCCAGCACCGGGGTCGACCCCGAAGTTCACACCACCGGGCTGTACTGGCTCGACCTGGACGACGAGGCCGAAGCATTGGCCTGGGCCGCGCGCGAGCAGCGGCCGCTGAGTGCCGTGGATATTTCCGCGGCCTACGATGCGGTGCCGGTGCTGGGCCCGGGCTTCAAGCACGCCATCTACATGGCTGGCGTGGCCAATGTGCGCAACCCGCGCTTGGTCAAGTCGCTGAAGGCGGCGTTGCTGGCGCTGCCGAACGTGAGCTTGCGCGAACACTGCCAGATCACCGGCTTCGTGCAGGAAAAGGGGCGCGTGGCTGGTGTACAGACGGCTGATGGCGTACTGGCGGCGGATGAGGTTGTGCTCAGCGCAGGCGCCTGGAGTGGCGACCTGTTGCGTACCCTTGGCCTTGAACTGCCGGTGGAGCCCGTGAAGGGCCAGATGATCCTGTTCAAGTGCGCAGAAGACTTCTTGCCGAGCATGGTGCTGGCCAAGGGGCGCTATGCAATCCCGCGACGTGACGGGCACATTCTGGTGGGGAGCACGCTGGAGCATGCCGGGTATGACAAGACCCCGACCGGGGATGCTCTGGAAAGCCTGAAGGCATCGGCAGTGGAGTTGTTGCCTGAGCTTGAAGGCGCCACAGTGGTGGCGCACTGGGCGGGACTGCGGCCGGGGTCGCCAGAAGGCATCCCTTACATTGGGCCTGTGCCGGGGCATGAAGGGTTGTGGCTGAACTGCGGGCATTATCGCAATGGGCTGGTGCTGGCGCCGGCTTCGTGCCAGCTGTTTACCGATTTGCTGACAGGGGCCGAGCCGATTATCGACCCGGCGCCGTATGCGCCAGAAGGGCGTTTGGGCTGAGGACCTCTTCGCGGGTAAACCCGCTCCTGCACGAGCGGGTTCACCCGCGAAAGGGCCGCAGAAGCCAATACAGATTTCAGCCAGTAATCGGTGCTTGCCGGTGCCGGCTCGGATAATGCTGCTCATACACCTTGCACACCCGCAGCACTTGCTCATCAGCAAAGCGCCCGGCCACCACCTGCAGGCCCACCGGCAACCCTTCGCGGGTAAACCCGCAGGGCACCGAGGCTGCCGGCTGTTGGGTCAGGTTGAACGGATAGCTGAACGGCGTCCACTCCATCCATTGCGCCATCCCCGACCCAGGCGGCACGTTGTGTCCGGCTTCGAACGCCACCAACGGCAGCATCGGCGATACCAGCACGTCATATCGCTGATGAAAGGCATTCATCTTCGCAATCAATTCTGCCCGTGCCTCAAGCGCCTGGGTGTATTCGCCAAGGCTGATCTGTGCGCCTTGTTCGGCAATCCAGCGCAGCCCCGGGTCAAGCAACGCTTTCTGCTCATCGCTCAAGGCACTGGCCAACCGCGCCGCACCGGCAAACCACAGGGTATTGAAGGTTTCCAGCGGGTCGCTGAAGCCCGGATCCACTTCCTCTACCTGCGCACCCAGCCGCGCCAGGCGCTGCACCGCTTGCGCCACCAGTGCCTGGATCTGTGGGTCGACCTGCACGTAACCGAAATTGGCGCTGTAGGCGATGCGTAGGCCGCTCAGATCTTGCTGCTGGCTGAGCCACGGCGCCTGCCGGGGTGCGCCGGCCAAACCGTCGCGGGCATCGGGGCGCGCTACGCAGTCGAGCATCAGCACCGAGTCGTCCACGGTACGCGTCATCGGCCCCAGGTGCGACAGCACGGTCATGGCGCTGGCCGGCCATTGCGGCACATAGCCGAAGGTCGGTTTGATGCCGAAGGTGCCGGTAAATGCGCAGGGGATGCGAATCGAACCACCGGCATCGCTGCCCTGATGCAGCACCCCCAGATTTAGCGCGGCTGCTGCTGCTGCACCGCCAGACGACCCCCCAGCAGTCAGCCTGGTATCCCACGGGTTGCGGGTAATGCCGTACAGCGGGTTGTCGGTCACGCCTTTCCAGCCAAACTCTGGCGTGGTGGTCTTGCCCACCAGCACTGCACCGGCTTCACGCATGAACGCAGAGACGGGCGCATCGACCTCCCATGGCCCGGTACCCGAGGTCGTACGCGAGCCCTTGCGGGTAGGCATGCCGCGGGTCAGGGTCAGGTCCTTGATCGAGGCGGGTACGCCATCCAGTCGGCCACAGGGCTGGCCGCGCTGCCAGCGTTGTTCGCTGGCGCGGGCGGCGGCGCGGGCACCCTCGTCATCCACATGGCAGTAGGCGTTGACCGCCGGGTTATGCAGGTCGATGCGCGCCAGCACATCGTCGACCACCTCGACGGGTGACAGCTGGCGGCGCTGGTACAGTTCAAGCAGTTCGGCGGCGGTGAGTTCGCCAATCGCGGTTTTCTGGGTCATCTTAACGGGCTCCCGGGTTGGCGGCCTGGAACATGGCGCGCAACAGGACGTCGCAGCCATCGGCCAGGTCCTGGGGCGCGGCATTTTCGATTTCGTTGTGGCTGATGCCACCTTCGCATGGCACGAAGATCATCCCGGCCGGGCCCAGTTCAGCGAGGAAGATCGCATCGTGACCGGCGCCGCTGACGATATCCATGTGGCTCAGGCCCAGCGCGCGCGCCCCTTGGCGCACGGCATCCACGCACTGCTCGGCGAAGTACAGCGGCGGGAAGTCGGCTGTCGGGGTCAGCTGATAGCTCAGGCCATGTTTCACCGTGCTGGTTTCGATGGCTGCGCGCACTTCGCTGACCATGGCGTCGAGGTGCCCAGGGTCGAGGTGGCGCAGGTCGATGGTCATGTGCACCTGGCCGGGGATAACGTTGCGAGAGCCTGGGTGCAAGGTCAGGCAGCCGACCGTGCCACAGGCATGTGGCTGGTGCGCGTGAGCGACGCGGTTGACCGCAGCCACCACCTCGGCAGCGCCGACCAATGCGTCCTTGCGCAGGTGCATGGGCGTGGGGCCAGCATGCGCCTCGACACCGGTCAGTACCAGGTCGAACCATTTCTGCCCCAGGCAGCCTTGGACCACGCCGATGGTGGTGCGTTGGTCTTCCAGCACCGGGCCTTGTTCGATATGTGCTTCGAAGTAGGCGCCCACGGCATGCCCGGTAGGCAGGCGCGCGCCGGCGTAACCGATGCGCTGTAGTTCCGCGCCAACCGACAGGCCTTGGTCGTCTACCTTGTCCAGGGTTTCCTGCAGGCCGAACTTACCGGCAAACACGCCCGAGCCCATCATGCAGGGCGGGAAGCGCGAACCTTCTTCGTTGGTCCATACCACCACTTCCAGCGAGGCCTCGGTGGTCAGGTGCAGGTCGTTGAGCGTACGCATCACTTCGAGGCCGGCCATGACGCCGTAGCAGCCATCGAACTTGCCGCCGGTGGGTTGGGTGTCGATGTGGCTGCCGGTCATGATCGGCGGCAGGGCAGGGTTGCGCCCGGGGCGGCGTGCGAAGATGTTGCCGATGGCGTCGACGCTGACCGTGCAGCCGGCCTCTTCGCACCAGTGGACGAACAGGTCGCGAGCCTGGCGGTCGAGGTCGGTCAGGGCCAGGCGGCATACGCCGCCCTTGGCAGTGGCGCCGAGTTGGGCCAGGTCCATCAATGATTGCCAAAGGCGTTCGCGGTTGACCAACGGGCCTTGGCCGAGCAGGTGCTGCGAGGGATCGATGCGGGTGTTCATGGTTCATCTCTCCTGAAATTACTGGGTTGCTTGTACTGGCCTATTCGCGGGTGAACCCGCTCCTACAAAGGCCCCGCAGGGCTGAGGGTGGTGACACCTTTGCAGGCGCGGGTTTACCCGCGAAAGGGCCGGTACAGGTAAGCACGGTCGGGTCAGGCGCTAAGGGCCAGGTAACGGTTCTTGATGCTCGGGTCCTCGCGGAACTGTGCCGCACTGCCCTGGTAAGCGACGCGGCCCTGCTCCAGCACATAGTGGCGATCAGCAAGGGCATCGCAGACCATCAGGTTCTGCTCTACCAGCAGGATCGACAGCCCTTCGTCCTTGATCCGTCGCAGGATCTTCACCAGTTCATCGACAATCACCGGGGCCAGGCCTTCGGTGGGCTCGTCGAGGATCAGCAGCTTGGGGCCGTTGAGCAGGGCGCGGGCGATAGCGAGCATCTGTTGCTCACCACCGGACAGGGCAAAGCCACCGTTGCGGCGACGCTCCTTCAGGCGCGGGAACATGCTGTACACGTCCTCCAGCTGCCAGCGACTGGCCTTGCGCACGGCAATCTTCAGGTTCTCCTCCACGCTGAGCTGGCGGAAAATGCCGCGGTGTTCCGGCACCAGAGCAATGCCGAGCCGGGCGATATCGAAAATTTCGCGGCCGACCAATTGCTGGCCGTTGAAGCTGATCTGTCCCTGCCGTGGGCGGACGATGCCGAGGATGCTGCGCAAGGTGGTGGTCTTGCCTGCACCGTTGCGCCCCAGCAGCGTTACCAGTTCGCCTGCCTCGACCTTGAGCGAGACACCTTCGAGCACATGGCTCTTGTCGTAGTAGGAATGGATCGAATCGACGTTGAGCATCAGGCGGCCTCTCCAAGGTAGGCGGTGCGTACGCGCTCGTCGTTGCGCACCTGTTCAGGGGTACCCTCGACCAGGATCTGGCCGTGACTCATCACCGTGATGCGCTGGCTGATCGACATGACAATGCTCATGTTGTGCTCGATCAGCAGCACGGTATGGTCGCGGCCAAGGTCGCGGATCAGGTCGGTCATCACCGGGATGTCGTCGATGCCCATGCCCGAAGTGGGTTCGTCGAGCATCAGCAGGGTGGGCTTGGCGCAGATCGACATGCCCACTTCCAGCACCCTTTGCTGGCCGTGCGACAGCTCGCCCGCCAGGGTTTCGGCACGGGCGCTCAGTTTCAGGCGCTCCAGCACCTGGTCGGCGGTGTTCCAGTGGCTGCGCTTGTGCTCGACGCTACGCCAGAAGTTCAGCGCGCCCAGGCCATCACGGCCTTGGGCGGCCAGGCGCAGGTTCTCGCGCACTGAAAGGTTCTGGAACAGGCTGGTGAGCTGAAACGAACGCGCCATGCCAAGCGCCACCCGCCCGTGGGACGGCTTGCGAATGATGTCCTGGCCATTGAACAGGATCTTGCCGGCCGTGGCCTGACGCTCGCCGGTCAGGCAGTGGAACAGGCTGGTCTTGCCGGCGCCGTTGGGGCCAATGACGGTGTGGATGGTGCCGGCTCGCACTTTGAGGTCAACGCCCGCGACCGCCTTGAACGGCCCGTAGGCCAGCTCCAGGTGGCGGGTTTCCAGGAGGTAGTCGCTCATCACAGGGTCTCCTTGGTCTTGGCCTGGGGTTTGTCATGGGCATTGCGGGTGGCCAGCAGGCGCTTGCCCAGTTCGGTCAGGCCGCCCCACAGACCGCCACGCATGAACACCACCACCAGAATCAGGATCACCCCCAGCAGCATCAGCCAACGTGGCCAAAGTTCCGACAGCACGTCACCCAGCAGCACGATGGCGCCGGCGCCCAGCAGCGAGCCGAACAGTGAGCCGGTGCCGCCGACGATGGTCATGATCAGGATGTTCTCGCTCATCATCAGGTCGATGTTCGACAGCGGCGCAAAGTGCAGCAGCATGGCGTACAGCGCCCCGGCGATGCCGGTGATGGCGCCCGACAGCATGAACACCAGAGTCTTGAAATGGCGGGTGTCGTAGCCGATGGCGGCGGCGCGGGTCTCGTTTTCGCGGATGGCCAGCAGGGTGCTGCCGAATGGCGAACGGATCACCCGCAGGGCTGCGGCGAAGATCAACAGGAACAGCACCGCGACGAATCCATAAAAGTGCCGCGGGTCGGCCAGGTCGACCAGCACATGGCCGGCGATTTCGATATTCGGCCGTGGCACATCGAGCAGGCCGTTGTCACCCCCGGTCCAGTCGCTGAGGGTATAGGCCAGGAAGTAGGCCATCTGGCTGAAGGCCAGGGTCAGCATGACGAAGTAGATGCCCGTGCGACGGATCGCCAGTGCGCCCACCAGCAGCGCGAGGAGGGCGCCGAACACAGCTGCGCCAAGCAGCGCGGCGAACATGCCCCACTGCAGGTGGATCATCAGCAGCGCTGCGCCATAGGCGCCCACGCCAAAGAAGATGCCCTGGCCGAACGACAGCAGTCCGGTGTAGCCGAGGAGCAGGTTGCAGGCCAGTGCGGCCATGGCAAAGATCAGGATCTCGGTGGCCAGGGTGGCCGATGGCAGCAACAGCGGCAGTGCCACCAGGCTGGCAATTACCAGCGACAGCAGTGCCGGGGCGCGGCCCTTGGCGACTGGCAATGGGTTTTTCTCGCTCATCTCAGGCTCTCCCGAACAGGCCGTAGGGACGGACCAGAATCACTGCTGCCATGGCGCCATAGATCATCAGGCTGGCGCCTTGCGGCCAGAGACTGGTCATCATGCTTTGCACCACACCCACCAGCAGGCCGCCAACCAGCGCCCCGCCGAACGACCCCATACCGCCAATCACCACCACCACGAAGGCAATGCCGAGGATCTCTGGGCCGACGAAGGGCTGGGCGCCCCGTAGCGGCGCGAACAGCACACCCGCCACACCCGCCAGGCCCACGCCCAGGGCGAATGTCAGGGAGAACAGGCGGAAAATGTTGGTGCCCAACAGCGACACGGTTTCGGTGCTTTCGCTACCGGCCCGCACCAATGCGCCGAAACGGGTGCGTTCCAGCAGCAGCCACAGGCCAATACCGATCAGCGCTGCGAAGCCGATCAGGAACAAGCGGTAGTAGGGGTAGATGAAGTCGCCGAGTATCAGCACCCCGCGCAGTTCGGGTGGCACGGCAATGCTCTTGCCCACCGGGCCCCAGATCAGCACCGACGCTTCCTGGATGATCAGCGCGATGCCGAGGGTGACGAGGATCTGGAAGGTGTGTGGCAGGTGGTAGATGCGTTTGATCAACAGGCGCTCGACCGCCCAGGCCAGCGCGGCCACCACCAGTGGCGCAATCAGCAGTGCCAGCCAGAAGTTGCCGGTGACGGCCACGGCGGTGTAGCACAGGTAGGCGCCCAGCAAGAAAAACGCGCCGTGGGCGAAGTTGACGAAGTTGAGCAGGCCGAAAATGATCGTCAGGCCCACGGCGATGAGGAAGTAGATCATCCCCAGGCCCAGGCCGTTGAGCAGTTGGAACAGGTACAAATCGAGCATGAGCGTGCCCTCGACAGCGCGCTGGGCGGCTGCCTGTACAAGTGTTTGTGACTAACGCCGCAGCTTCAGGCCAGGGCGCAACCGGTGTGATCGACCTCGACGAACGAGCGGCCCGAACTGATGACTTCGGCCAGGTCGTCCTCGTCGCGCATCTGCCCCTGGGGCTTGCCTCGCAGCAGGTAGTAGTCCTTGAGCACCTGGTGGTCACCCGGGCGGATCAGTTCTTCGCCGGTCGGGCCCTGGAAACGCATGCCCTGCAATGCCGCAGACACGGCGGCCCCGTCCAGGCTGCCGGCCTTGACGATGGCCTCGAGCATCACCTTGGTGCCGATATAGTCGGCGGCCAGCGGGTAGTTGGGGTTGATGCCATAGGCCTTGCGGGTGGCGGCGACCAACTGTTTGTTCAGCGGGGTGTCGACCTGGTGCCAGTACTGCGCGCCCAGGTACACGCCCTCGAGCACGTCGCTGCCCAGCTCCTGGAACTGGTCGAGGCCGGCAGACCACACCATCAGCACTTTCATGCGGTCCTTGATGCCGAAGTTGACTGCCTGGCGCAGGGCGTTGGAGGCCTGGCTTCCGAAATTGAGCAGCACCAGCACGTCGGGCTTGGCGGCGATGGCGTTGGTCAGGTAGCCGGAGAATTCCTGCTCCTGCAACGAGTGATAGCTGTTGCCGATGTGTTCTACGCCGAGCTCGGCGAACACTTTGCGGGCGTTGTCCAGCAGGGCATCGCCGAATACGTATTGCGGGGTGATGGTGTACCAGCGCTTGGCCTGGGGCAGTTGGCGGCTCATCGGCACCAGGGTTTCGCGGATGGCACCATAGGTGGGCACCGACCAGCGGAAGGTTGAGGCATTGCAGTCCTTGCCGGTGATTTCATCGGCGCCCACAGGCGTCATGAACACGCCGCCGGCTTTGTGGATCTCCTTGGACACCGCCAGTGCCGAAGACGACAGGGTGCAGCCCTGGAAAAAGCGTGCGCCATCCTGGCCGATGGCTTCCTGTACCTTGCGCACCGCCTTGCCGGCGTTGCCTTCGGTGTCGATGACTTTGTATTTGAGCGGGTGCCCGAGCAACTGTGGGTGCTCGGCGATGGCCAGGCGCGAGCCCATGTCGGCGTACTTGCCGTAGCTGGCGAAGGCGCCCGACATGGACTTGAGCCCATAGAAGGTCAGCGGTTGGTCGGCGAATGCTCGGTGTGCCCCCAAGGGGAGGCTACCTAAGGCACCCAGGGCAAGGCCTGCCTTGAGCAGGGTACGTCTTTGCATGAGTAACTCCTTGTTTGTGGTTATTAGGCAGGAGTGGCAATGACAAAGCGGGTACGGCCGGGCCTGTGTGCAGGCCTCTTTACAGGCGCATCAGTGGTGGTGATCGAACTCCAGCAGGAAGTTACGGGCAACCTCGCCTTCCAGCGCGGTCATATGGTGCTCGGCGTCGCACATGTGTTCGTGCATCAGCCGGCGTACGGCGGGTTCGTCGCTGGCGCGCAAGGCGGTCAGCAGTTGCTTGTGGTAGTCGATGTTGGCGGCGGCGAACTGCTGGCGCTTGGGCAGGTAGGCCTTTTTCAGCACCACCAGGTCGCGCAGCAGGTCGTTGAGGAACACCGCCATGAAACGCAGCAACGGGTTGGGGCAGCGATTGGCCAGCAGGGTGTGGAATTCAAGCTCCGCCAAGCGCTGCTCACGCTGGCCTTCTTCGCTGTCTTCCGGCGCGCTGCAGAAGTCGATGTTGGCCTGCAGCGCGGCGTAATCGGCTTCGCTCAGCTTGCCCATCACCGACACCGCCAGTTCTACCTCGATGACTTTGCGCAGCTGATACACCTGCTCGCCGTCCAGGTGCTGGAAGTGCAGGTAGTTGCGCAGCGCGCGGCTGGCTGGCTCGGTGCCCACTTCGTTCAGGTAGGCACCCCCGGTCGGGCCGGTGCGCGTGCTGACCAGGCCTTCTACCTCCAGTGCCTTTAGCGCTTCGCGAGCGGTGCCCTTGGAACATTCGAAATGCTCCATCAGCTCCCGCTCGGTAGGCAGGCGGTCGCCGGGGTGCAGCGCTTCGGTGACGATCGAGCGCTTGACTGATTCGACGATCACATCGGACAGCTTCTGGCGCTTGCGTTTGGGTTTGAGCATTTCGCTATTTTTCATATTTATGCGGATAAATAGGATTTAGCGAATTTTGGCCGGACGGGTCAATGCTGGCCGGGGGGGAGGGGTCGTAAATGGTGTTAAAGGGTCGGGGAGGGATATGTGGAACACGAAATTGCAGATAAAAACTGTGGGAGCGGGCGTGCCCGCGAACACCGGCGAAGCCGGTGCCATACACCGTGGTGCCTGCTTCGCGGGCAAGCCCGCTCCCACAGATTTCGAATTGGTTTCAGGATTGAACAGGCATCGTGTTCAGCCTTGGTGGCCAGGGCCCTGCTGCAGGTGGGCCTGGCTGCAATACCACTCATTACCCTGCTGCAGCGCCCGGTCGTTGGGCAGGTGCACACCGCAATGGGCACAGCGCACCATCTTCAGCGGCGCATCCAGCTTCGCCTCGGGGTGCGACTGCTGGCTGACTTTGTATTTGCGCCACAGCCAGAACGCGGCGGCGATCAGGGCGATCCAGAAAAGTAGGCGAACCATGATGTCCAGCTTGTCGGTTGAAGAAGCCGACAGTCTAGGACGCGGCCATAAAAAAAGGGAGGCCTGGCCTCCCTTTCATTCACCACTGAAGGTCAGTCGAACAGACCAAAGGTCATGTAGCTGAACCAGGAACGGTCTTTCTCGGCTTCTTTCGGGCCTTCCGGCACGATCGGGTCGCCGTTCTCGTCTTTAGGCAGCAGCTCTCGCGGCATCTCGTCGCGCGCGTCCTGGAACTGCTTGACCACGTCCTGGTTGGCGCGGGTTTCGCCTGGTGGCAGCGGGGTATCGGTTTCGATCAGGCCCAAGGTGGCCTTGGACAGCCAGCCGCGGCCGTCAGACTCGGTCTGCTTGGGCTGGAACTCGCCATCGACCAGGCTCGGGTGGTCCGGGTAGTTGAGCTTGAGGGTTTCCAGGCTCGTGGCGGCCAGTTCGTCCAGGTGCAGCTTCTGGTACGACTCGACCATCACCGCCAGGCCGTCACCGACGGACGGGGTTTCCTGGAAGTTTTCCACCACGTAACGGCCACGGTTGGCAGCCGCTACATAAGCCTGGCGGCTCAGGTAGTAGTCGGCCACATGGATTTCGTAAGAAGCCAGCAGGTTGCGCAGGTAGATCATGCGCTGCTTGGCGTCTGGCGCGTAGCGGCTGTTGGGGAAACGGCTGGTCAGCTGGGCGAACTCGTTGTACGAGTCGCGGGCGGCGCCCGGGTCACGCTTGGTCATGTCCAGCGGCAGGAAGCGCGCCAGCAGGCCACGGTCCTGGTCGAACGAGGTCAGGCCCTTGAGGTAGTAGGCGTAATCGACGTTCGGGTGCTGCGGGTGCAGGCGGATGAAGCGCTCGGCGGCCGATTTGGCTGCCTCGGGCTCGGAGTTCTTGTAGTTGGCATAGATCAGCTCGAGTTGCGCCTGATCGGCATAGCGGCCGAACGGGTAGCGCGACTCCAGGGCCTTGAGCTTGTTCACGGCGCTGGTGTAGCTGGAGTTGTCCAGATCAGCCTGGGCCTGCTGGTACAGTTCGGCCTCGCTGAGGTTCTCGTCAATGACCTCTTTATTAGAGGAACAGGCCGCGGTAAGCCCGAGGATGGCGATCAGCAGCAGGTGTTTCACTCGCATGGCGGCTTGCGTCCCTTTGACGGCCGCTGTCTTGGGCGGTGCCGTCCTGTTATGATGAGCGCCCCGGCCAACCCCGGGACAAAAGAAGCCGTATTTAACCACAAGCTCGCAGCCGAAACCAAAGGCTGTGCGCCCGCCGAATCGAGCATGTCCGAGATCATTCAACTTAGCGCAGAGGTACCGTCCGAACTGGGCGGCCAACGCCTCGACCAGGTCGCCGCCCAATTGTTCGCCGAGTACTCGCGTTCGCGGCTAACTTCGTGGATCAAAGAGGGCCGCCTGACGGTCGATGGTGCAGTCGTGCGCCCTCGAGACCTTGTTCATGGTGGTTCTCTGCTTGCCCTGGAGGCCGAGCAAGAGGCCCAGGGCGAGTGGATCGCAGAAGATATCGAACTGGATATCGTCTACGAAGACGACCACATCCTGGTGATCAACAAGCCTGCCGGGCTGGTTGTGCACCCGGCGGCCGGGCATGCCAGCGGCACCCTGCTCAACGCGCTGCTGCACCATGTGCCAGACATCGTCAACGTGCCGCGCGCCGGTATCGTGCACCGCCTGGACAAGGACACCACCGGCCTGATGGTGGTGGCCAAGACCCTGCAGGCGCAGACCAAGCTGGTCGAGCAGATGCAGGCCCGCAAGGTCAGCCGCATCTACGAGTGCATCGTGATCGGCGTGGTGACTGCCGGTGGCAAGATCGATGCGCCCATCGGCCGTCACGGCGGCATGCGCCAGCGCATGGCTGTAACCGACGGCGGCAAGCCGGCGGTCAGCCACTACCGCGTACTCAAGCGCTTCCGCTCGCACACCCATGTGCGGGTCAAGCTGGAAACCGGCCGTACCCACCAGATTCGCGTGCACATGGCCCATGTGGGTTTCCCGCTGGTTGGCGACCAGACGTACGGCGGGCGCTTCCGTATTCCGCCCGCTGCCAGCCCGACCATGGTCGAGGCGGTCAAGACCTTCCCGCGCCAGGCGCTGCATGCGCGTTTCCTCGCCTTGGCCCACCCGATTACCGGTGAAGTCATGAAGTGGGAATCGCCACTGCCGGATGACTTCGTCTGGTTGCTGTCGCTGTTGAACCAGGACCGCGAGAGTTTCATCGGATGAGTGACCTGACGCAGGCGTTGCTATTCCCCGACTGGCCGGCCCCGGCCTCGGTTCGCGCCTGTGTCACCACCCGTCAGGGCGGCGTCAGCCTGCCGCCCTATGAAACCTTCAACCTCGGCGACCATGTTGGGGATGACCCTGCCGCAGTCGCCGAGAACCGCCGCCGCCTGAGCGAACAGTTCGCCATCCAACCGGCCTGGCTCAAGCAGGTGCATGGCCTGGTGGTGGCGGATGCCGACCCGGCCGTGGTGGCCGAGGCCGATGCCAGCTGGACCCGCCAGCCAGGCATTGCTTGCACCGTGATGACCGCCGATTGCCTGCCTGCGCTGTTCTGCGACCGCGCGGGCACCCGCGTGGCGGCGGCACATGCGGGCTGGCGCGGGCTGGCGGGTGGCGTGCTGGAAGCCACGCTGGACCGGCTGGCGCTGCCGCCAGAAGAGGTGCTGGTGTGGCTGGGGCCTGCCATCGGCCCGCAAGCGTTCGAAGTGGGGCTGGAAGTGCGTGATGCCTTTACCGCCGTGCACCCGCAAGCAGCTCGGGCATTCGCCGACGGCGAACGGCCAGGCAAGCTGTTGGCGGATATCTATGAGCTGGCGCGTATTCGCCTGGCTGCCCGTGGCGTGACTGCTGTTTATGGCGGTGGCTTGTGCACGGTCAGTGATGCACGGTTCTTCTCCTATCGCCGTACCCCGCAGGGTGGGCGTTTTGCATCGTTGGTCTGGCTGGACCCGCGCTAGCCGGTACCGGCCTCTTCGCGGGCATGCCCGCTCCCACAGAGATGCCATAAACGTTGAAACCGGTGGTGTACCTGTGGAAGCGGGCATGCCCGCGAATGGCCCCATTAATCCAACAGGTTGACTTCGGTCAACCCCGCTAAGCTTGAATCTTCCAGAATCAGCCTTATCTATAAGGTCATCTCAGGCAGGTTTCTTCATAAACAGGCGCTGTCCATCGCTCCGACCTGCCCTTTAAAGGAAGGTACACCATGCGAATAGACCGTTTGACCAGCAAGCTGCAACTTGCAATATCCGATGCCCAGTCGTTGGCCGTTGGCATGGACCACCCTGCCATCGAGCCCGTGCACCTGTTACAGGCGCTGCTCGAACAGCAGGGCGGCTCCATCAAACCGCTGCTGATGCAGGTGGGCTTCGACATCAATAGCCTGCGCCAGGGGCTGGTGAAAGAGCTCGACCAACTGCCAAAAATCCAGAACCCTACCGGCGACGTGAACATGTCGCAGGACTTGGCACGCCTGCTTAACCAGGCAGACCGTCTGGCACAGCAGAAGGGCGACCAGTTCATTTCCAGCGAGCTGGTGCTGTTGGCCGCCATGGACGAAAACAGCAAGCTCGGCAAGCTGCTGCTGAGCCAGGGCGTGAGCAAAAAAGCGCTGGAAAATGCCATCAACAACCTGCGTGGCGGCGCGGCAGTGAATGACGCCAACGCCGAGGAATCGCGCCAGGCGCTGGACAAGTACACCGTCGACCTGACCAAGCGTGCCGAAGAGGGCAAGCTGGACCCGGTCATTGGCCGTGACGATGAAATCCGCCGTACCGTGCAGGTGCTGCAACGCCGTACCAAGAACAACCCGGTGCTGATCGGTGAGCCTGGCGTGGGTAAAACCGCCATCGCCGAAGGCCTGGCCCAGCGCATCATCAATGGTGAAGTGCCGGACGGCCTCAAAGGCAAGCGCCTGCTGGCGCTGGACATGGGCGCGCTGATTGCCGGTGCCAAGTACCGCGGCGAGTTCGAAGAGCGTTTGAAAAGCCTGCTGAACGAACTGTCCAAGCAGGAAGGCCAGATCATCCTGTTCATCGACGAACTGCACACCATGGTCGGCGCCGGCAAAGGCGAGGGCGCCATGGACGCCGGCAACATGCTCAAGCCGGCCCTGGCCCGCGGCGAGCTGCATTGCGTAGGTGCCACCACGCTGAACGAGTACCGCCAGTTCATCGAGAAGGACGCCGCCCTGGAGCGCCGTTTCCAGAAGGTGCTGGTCGAGGAGCCGAGCGAGGAAGACACCATCGCCATCCTGCGTGGCCTGAAAGAGCGCTATGAAGTGCACCACAAGGTGGCCATCACCGACGGTGCAATCATCGCTGCGGCCAAGCTCAGCCACCGCTACATCACCGACCGCCAGCTGCCGGACAAGGCCATTGACCTGATCGACGAAGCGGCCAGCCGCATCCGCATGGAGATCGACTCCAAGCCGGAAGTGCTCGACCGTCTTGATCGTCGCCTGATCCAGCTGAAGGTGGAGTCGCAGGCGCTGAAGAAAGAAGAAGACGAAGCGGCGAAAAAGCGCCTGGAGAAGCTGACCGAGGAAATCGAGCGGCTGGAGCGTGAGTATTCCGACCTGGAAGAAATCTGGGCTTCGGAGAAAGCTGAAGTGCAGGGCTCGGCGCAGATCCAGCAAAAGATCGAGCAGTCTCGCCAGGAGCTGGAAGCCGCCCGTCGCAAAGGCGACCTGAACCGCATGGCCGAACTGCAGTACGGGGTGATCCCGGACCTGGAGCGCAGCCTGCAGATGGTCGACCAGCACGGCAAGACCGACAACCAGTTGCTGCGCAACAAGGTCACCGAGGAAGAAATTGCCGAAGTGGTGTCGAAGTGGACTGGCATTCCTGTGGCCAAGATGCTTGAAGGCGAGCGCGAGAAGCTGCTGAAGATGGAAGAGTTGCTGCACCAGCGCGTGATTGGCCAGGGCGAAGCGGTAACCGCCGTAGCCAACGCCGTACGCCGCTCGCGTGCCGGGCTGTCCGACCCGAACCGGCCAAGTGGTTCGTTCCTGTTCCTCGGCCCGACCGGTGTGGGCAAGACCGAACTGTGCAAGGCGCTGGCCGAGTTCCTGTTCGACACCGAAGAGGCGATGGTGCGCATCGACATGTCCGAGTTCATGGAGAAGCACTCCGTGGCACGCCTGATCGGTGCACCACCAGGCTATGTAGGGTACGAAGAGGGCGGTTACCTGACCGAGGCCGTGCGGCGCAAGCCTTACTCGGTGGTGCTGCTGGATGAGGTGGAAAAAGCCCACCCGGATGTGTTCAACGTGCTGCTGCAGGTGCTGGAAGACGGCCGCCTGACCGACAGCCACGGGCGCACCGTGGACTTCCGCAACACCGTGATCGTGATGACCTCCAACCTGGGCTCGGCGCAGATCCAGGAACTGGTGGGTGACCGCGAGGCACAGCGTGCGGCAGTGATGGATGCAGTGGGGGCGCACTTCCGTCCGGAGTTCATCAACCGCATCGACGAAGTGGTGGTGTTCGAGCCATTGGGCCGCGAGCAGATTGCCGGTATCACCGAAATCCAACTCGGCCGCCTGCGCAGCCGCCTGCTGGAGCGCGAACTGTCGCTGAGCCTGAGCCCAGAGGCGTTGGACAAGCTGATTGCCGTGGGTTACGACCCGGTATACGGCGCACGGCCGCTGAAACGGGCGATCCAGCGCTGGATCGAGAACCCGCTGGCGCAGCTGATTCTGGCCGGCAAGTTCCTGCCCGGTACGGCGATCACCGCCAAGGTGGAAGGCGACGAAATCGTCTTTGGCTGATTGCGTTGCACCATGAGCCCCGCGTTTGCGGGGCTTTTTCTGCCTGTTGCCAATGCCGGCACAGCCCAGCTATTTCGGGCCTTTGCGCCAACCCCGGATAACCGCCTGAAATTTTTGAAATTTTTGCTTGCATCAAATTTAGAGTGCCCCTAATATACGCCGCGTTGTCAGGCACTAAGCGAATCACCAGCAACATCAGTGATCGCAAAACAACTTACAAATCAGTAAGTTGAATGAAAAAAAGTGGTTGACAAGCAAAACGAAGAATGTAGAATAGCCGGCCTCAGCAGCGACAACGCGAAAGCGAAGAAGCTAAAGAGTCCGAAGCGAACACAGTCTTCGGAGTTGTACCGAAGTTCAGTTCCGCGATAGCTCAGTCGGTAGAGCAAATGACTGTTAATCATTGGGTCCCTGGTTCGAGTCCAGGTCGCGGAGCCAATCTCGGGGTGTAGCGCAGTCCGGTAGCGCGCCTGCTTTGGGAGCAGGATGTCAGGAGTTCGAATCCCCTCACCCCGACCATTTTCCGGGTCGTTAGCTCAGTTGGTAGAGCAGTTGGCTTTTAACCAATTGGTCGTAGGTTCGAATCCTACACGACCCACCATGTAGAAAAGGGCATCTCCAAAGAGATGCCCTTTTTTTTGAAACACTCGGGGTGTAGCGCAGTCCGGTAGCGCGCCTGCTTTGGGAGCAGGATGTCAGGAGTTCGAATCCCCTCACCCCGACCATTTTTGGGTCGTTAGCTCAGTTGGTAGAGCAGTTGGCTTTTAACCAATTGGTCGTAGGTTCGAATCCTACACGACCCACCATGAACAAAGGGCATCTCGCATGAGATGCCCTTTTTCATTTGCCCTGAATAAATGCGCCCATCGGTGCAAATCCCACCTGTTTGCCACACCGCCCCTTTGTAGGAGCGGGTTCACCCGCGAATGCGGCAGTGCAGCCACCATCGCATTCACAGGTAAACCCGCGCCATACAGGGCATGGGGGCGCCTGCTAGTGCAGCTTCAGGCGCGGCTCGGTACCCCGGCCAATCTTGCTGCCCAGCATCATCAACGCCGTGCGGAAGAACCCGTATAGCGCCATCTGGTGCATGCGGTACAGCGACACATAGAACATCCGCGCCAACCAGCCTTCCAGCTTCACGCTGCCCATCAGGTTACCCATCAGGTTGCCCACCGCCGAGAATCGCGACAGCGAAACCAGCGAGCCGTAATCCTTGTACTCGTAAGTGGGCAGGGCCTTGTTCTCCAGGCGCGCCTTCAGGCTTTGCGCCAGCATCGAAGCCTGCTGGTGCGCCGCCTGTGCACGCGGCGGCACGTTGCGGTCGCTGCCTGGTTGCGGGCAAGCGGCGCAGTCACCGAAGGCGAAGATGTTGTCGTCGCGGGTGGTCTGCAGGGTAGGGCGCACGACCAGCTGGTTGATGCGGTTGGTTTCCAGGCCATCGATGTCCTTGAGGAAACCTGGCGCGCGGATACCGGCTGCCCACACTTTCAGGCTGGCCTGGATCACTTCACCGTCCTTGGTTTTCAGGCCGTCCTCGGTCACTTCACTGACTGCGGCGTTGGTCATCACCTTCACCCCGAGTTTTTCCAGGGTCTTGTGAACCGGGACGCTGATGCGCTCCGGCAGCGCCGGCAGAACGCGCGGGCCCGCCTCGATAAGGGTGATGTGCATGTCCTTGGGCTGGATGCGGTCCAGGCCATAGGCCGCCAGCTCGTGAGCCGCGTGGTGCAGCTCGGCCGCCAGCTCTACACCGGTGGCACCGGCGCCGACAATGGCAACGCTGATTTTCTCGCTGGCCACGTCGCCGGCGTGGGCACGCAGGTAGTGGTTGAGCAGTTGCTGGTGGAAACGCTCGGCCTGCTTGCGGGTATCCAGGAACAGGCAGTGCTGCGCTGCGCCCAGGGTGCCGAAGTCGTTGGTGTTGGAGCCCACGGCCATGACCAGGGTGTCGTAGCCCAGGGTGCGCGCGGGCAGCAGCTCGCGGCCCTCTTCGTCGAGGGTGGCTGCCAGTTGAATCTGCTTGCCTTCACGGTCCAGGCCGCTCATGCGCCCCAGCTGGAAATTGAAGTGGTTCCACTTGGCCTGAGCCACGTAGTTCAGTTCGTCTTCCGAGGAGTTCAGCGAGCCGGCGGCCACTTCGTGCAGCAGTGGCTTCCAGATGTGCGTGAGGTTGGTGTCGACCAGGGTGATTTCGGCCTGCTTGCGCTTGCCCAGGCTTTTACCCAGGCGGGTCGCCAGTTCCAGGCCGCCGGCGCCGCCGCCGACAATCACGATGCGATGAGTCATGGGAATATCTCATAAGGTTTACGGAATTCGTGGCCCTGGGGGCCGGCCGCAAACTGCACGAGGGGAGGGCGAGCGCGAAGCAGCTCATAGCACCAGTCCACTCAGCAGGCGGCTGAGGAGACCCAACCCGATGGTCACGGCCAGCACCAGCACAAGGAGCAGCCACGGCCGGAAGGGCCTGCGCTCGACTTGGTGCTGGGGGGCTCGCAGATACTCATCGACACGACGCTGATCTTCCGGGTTCAGGCGGCTGGTCATGGTGGGCCTCGTCAGGTAGACGTTTGTGACTGTGCAAACGCTACAGCGTTCGCGCAGGCGCTTGAAACAAATGATAATGCTTTCTATCCCTGGCGCCGAGTGTACGCCATCGCAAACAGTCGCTGCACTGGATCAAAGACTGATGCCTACGTCGAAGACGATGCTGCGGCCCAGGTTGCCGCGCAGGAAATCTGGCGCATCGGGGTGGGCAAACAGTACCCGGGCAAAGGTTGGCCCGACCAGCGACAGCGAGCGCCAGCCTTGGCGCAGGTATTCGGTAGGCGGCGGGAAGTGGGTGTTGAGGTCGAGCACTTCGCGCTTGAGGCTGGAGAACGCGATGATGTCCAGCTCGTTCAGCTCCAGCCCGCGTTCCCGGTAATTGTGCGCCTTCTTGCGCAAGGTGGGCGCCAGGCGCCCCAGCAGTTCGGTGGCACTGATGCGCCGTGGGCGTGCTTCGCGGCGTACCAACTGCGCCAAGGAAAACGCACTGCGTCGCCGCTGCAGCTCCTCGCGCCATTCATCGTTCAGCCGGCGGCCCTCGTCGAGCACGAAAAACACCTCGAAGGCGGCGTCGCGGAACAGCACGTCTGGTGGCTCCTGCCCGGCCGGGGTGAAGTCCTCGCTGCGGTAGGGAATGTTCAGCCCCTGCAGCAGGCGCTGGCACACCCATCGCTCCCGCTCCCACTTACGGGCGTTGGAGAGAAAGGCATTGGCTTGTTCGGCCTGGATGGTAAGCAGGCGCAGATAGTCTGAGTCATCCATGCAGACAAGCTTAGCCGCTAATCGATGACGGTAAGATGCTGTTTAAGCGTGAGAATCAGCCCAGCACCGGCCACTGCTGCACCAGTCCGACCAGATGCACCAGGCCAAAGCCCAGGCAGATCAGCGAACTGACCACGATAAAACGCTGCGAACGCCCGGTGGCCGCCAGCAATACTGGCCCCAGCAGACCGCGTAGCAAATACACCAGGGTGATCAGGCAAATGACTGGCAGCAGCAAGGGCAGCCGCCCGATCGCCCCGGCAGCCGACAGCGCATAGGCCGACCAGGCCAGCAACACGCAGGCGATGGCGGCGGTGATCAGCGCCGGGTAGCAGCGGCCCTTTTCGGCGGCCACCGCCATGCGCTCGCCGGCCCCGAACAAACGGTACCAACGCGGCCCCACGGCGATGATGGCCAGGTGAATTACACCGATGATGGCGTTGAGTGCCGCTGCCAGTAGCAGGGCGGGGTTGGTTCCTTCCAGCATGACCAATGCTTCCTGCATCGAATGGAAGCGTCAGCCTACCGCAGCCGAAGGCAGGGGAGAATGGGTGTAGACTCGGTTTTATCCACATGGCTGCAAAGGGTATTGTTCAGGTGATCAGCGCGCAGGTGTTATCCGGCACCACCCTTACCCTTGGCTGGCTGGGTTATGTGCCGTTGCTGATCTGGGCGGTCAGCCAGGTTCGCTGGGTTGAACTGTTTACCGACCGGCGCCGCCAGCATTTGCTGTTTGGCACGGTGTTCTGCCTGTTTGCGCTGTGGCTGGTGCGGCGCGACTTTGATACCGGGGTGTCGTACCACTTTATTGGCATGACGGCGGTCACCCTGTTGCTGGACTGGCCGCTGGCGGTGCTGGGTGGGTTCATGGCCCAGCTCGGCTTGCTGGCGCTGGGGCGTCAGGACCTGGCGGCGCTGGGGTTGAATGGTTTGTTGCTGGTTGGCTTGCCGGTGCTGATTACCGAGGTGTGCGCGATAGTGGTCGAGCGCGCCCAGCCGCGAAACCTGTTCGTTTATATCTTCTGTTCGGGGTTCTTCCCGGCAGCGCTCACCGTGCTGGTTTGCGTACCGGCGGCGCTAGGGTTGTTGTGGCTCGACGGGCGGTTTGCCCTGCCGGAATGGCTCAGCGACTTTGTCGGCTACCTGTGGCTGATGATGTTCCCCGAGGCGTTCATCAACGGCATGGTGATCAGTGCGCTGGTGGTGTTTTGCCCCGAGTGGCTGGAAACCTTCAACCGGACGCGGTACCTGCAGGCGCCGTGGAAGGAAGAGGAGCGATGATCATGCGGCGGCTCTGCCATCACATCTAAAACCTGACGCGGTCTTTGTGGGAGCGGCCTTGTGTCGCGAAAGGGCTGCGAAGC
>NZ_JBICII010000087.1:0-513 GCF_043101865.1 Pseudomonas sp. zjy_15 | reverse complement strand
GCTCATCAGCAGGCTGATGTCGTCGATTAAGGAGGTGATCCAGCCGCAGGTTCCCCTACGGCTACCTTGTTACGACTTCACCCCAGTCATGAATCACACCGTGGTAACCGTCCTCCCGAAGGTTAGACTAGCTACTTCTGGTGCAACCCACTCCCATGGTGTGACGGGCGGTGTGTACAAGGCCCGGGAACGTATTCACCGCGACATTCTGATTCGCGATTACTAGCGATTCCGACTTCACGCAGTCGAGTTGCAGACTGCGATCCGGACTACGATCGGTTTTGTGAGATTAGCTCCACCTCGCGGCTTGGCAACCCTCTGTACCGACCATTGTAGCACGTGTGTAGCCCAGGCCGTAAGGGCCATGATGACTTGACGTCATCCCCACCTTCCTCCGGTTTGTCACCGGCAGTCTCCTTAGAGTGCCCACCATAACGTGCTGGTAACTAAGGACAAGGGTTGCGCTCGTTACGGGACTTAACCCAACATCTCACGACACGAGCTGACGACAGC
>NZ_JBICII010000086.1:0-3113 GCF_043101865.1 Pseudomonas sp. zjy_15 | reverse complement strand
TCCACCACCGTGGTAGGAGCGGGTTCACCCGCGAAAGGGCCGGCACAGGTTCAAACAGATGTATCAGCCAAAGCCCGCTGCACCTGGTCGAGCTCCAGCTCGCTGAACACCTGCACCCCCGCCCGCCGCAGCAACGCGGTGGTTACCCCTTCCCCCGCCACTTTCACACCACTGAAGGTGCCATCATAGGTCAACCGGTTGCCACACGAAGGGCTACCAGACTTCAGCACCGCTACGCGGATGCCATGCCGGCGCACCAGTTCCAGCGCCAACTGCGCACCGGCCAGAAACTCGGCACTGACATCTTCACCCGTTACCGTCAGCACCTGCGTGTCACCATCGAGCACAGCGCGGCCCTGCCCTCCGGGTATCTCCGCTGGCGGCCGCGGTGTCGGCAAGCCGCCGGCCACCTCCGGGCACAACGGCACGACGCGCCCTTCAGCCTGCCACTGCTGCAACAAATCGGGATGGCCGCTGGCACGGCCGTCATAGCGTACTGGCTGCCCCAACAGGCAGGCGCTCACCAACACCTTGGGCATATCAGAAAAGGTCATTGCCACGCCTCCTGAACCAGCCGGTCAACGACAGCCGCTCGCGCCCGGCCGGCAATACTTCGTGAGGCACTTCGCCCGACAGGAAAACCACCAGGCAAGCGGCCACTGGCTCGACATCGTGCTCGACACCGTTGGCCAGAAACATGCGCAACTGGCCACCGTCATGCGGTTGCCAGCCTTCATTGAGGTAAAGCACCGCCGAGACCATACGCCGGTCATCGTCGCGGAAGCGGTCCAGGTGCCGGCGATAGAACGCCCCCGGTGGGTACAGGGCAAAGTGGCATTCGAAGTCTTCCAGGCCCAGGAACAGGCCTTGGTTGATCGCCAGGCGCAACTGATCCATCGCCGCCAGGTACTGGTCGCAGGCCTCGGCCTGCCCCGGGTCGATCCACTGGATCTGGTCACCGCGAATGGCTTCGCGCACCTCCTGGGTAGCACCCCGCCCAACCCCTGCGGGGTTGAGTTCGCCTTCGGCATCACGGCGCCGGCACTCGGCTGCCAGTGCGCGCACCAGGTCGGCAGGCAGAAAGTGCGCCTGCTGGGACCAGCCATGGGTGGCCAGATCGTCGACGACGGCCGCAAGCATCGGGTATTCAGGGAAGATGTGCATGGCGCGCATCATATCCATTCGCCCTGTCGCCGCACAGCGCCACTTGGCCGAGAAACACGCGGATATCTCGACAAACCGGCGCCGGGCCAAGGACAATAGGCCCCTGCCGACAGGAGTCCTGAATGCGCCGTCTGTTTTCCCTGATTCTGCTGATGATCTGCACCATGCCTGTCTGGGCAGACAACCTGGATCAACTGTACAAGGCTGCCGGCTGGCCCGACCAGCGCGCCCACTTCAACGATGCTCTGACCGCCGCCCAGGAGCGCTACCGCAACAGTTTGCCACCCGCCGTTTACCAGGCGCTGGTCAACAACAGCAACCAGCGCTTCCAGGCCCAGGCGATGGACCGTCGCGCCCAGACCAAGCTGCGCGCCACCCTGGCCAACCCGGCACCGGCCCTGGCCTTCTTCCAGTCACCGCTGGGGCGCAAAGTGGTGGCGGCCGAGCTCAGGGCCACCCGCAAGGACGAACTGGCGAAGAACGCCAAAGGCCTGCCCAAGATCCAGGCCAGCGACGATCGTCTGCTGGTCATCGGCCATCTGGCCCAAGCCCTGCCTGCACGAGAGGCCGGCGCCGAAGTCAGCCTTGCCATCGCCGGTGTAGCCGCCGACAGCCTCAGCTCGATGATCCCCGGCCTGTTCGGCGGCGGCCAGGCACAGAGCCTGCTGGATGGCCAGCGCCAGCGACTGATGGGGCAGATTGGCGAAGACCTGAACAACACCCTGCTGTACGTCTACCGTGACCTGTCCGATGCCGAGCTGGAAGCGTTCGCCACCTTTGCCGAGTCGCCCGAGGGCAAGGCTTACTACCAGGCGGCCCTGGCCGCTGTGCGCGCCGGCCTGGCGGTTGGCCAGAGCGCCGACGACCTGAAGTGATCAGCCCAGACGCTGATCGATGAAGTCGAAATAGCGCTGGCGGATGCCCGGCAATTCGTTGGCCAGGTGGTGACGGGCCTCGGGCAGCATCAGGATCTGCGGCTCGGCAAACTTGGCCTTGAGCACTTCAAGGTTGTAGGGCCAGTCCACCGTACCATCCGCCTCCCCCTGTACGATCAATGGCCGCCGCGCACTGCGCGGCGCGGCCTCGATGCGTTTGACCCAGGCGATCAGTGCGCCCACCCAGGCCGTTGGCAGGCGACGCGGTTGCAGCGGGTCGGCCTCCAGGAACGGCAGGAAGGCCGGGTCGTTGGTGTTCTCACTGAAGCGCCGTTCGATGCCATTGACGAAGTGGCGCAGCACGCAATAACTGAACTTCGACCAGCGCCAGGAACATGGCCGCACCAGCGGGGCCAGCAGGATGACCTGGCCATCGATGGGGCTGCGTGCGCCATGGTGCAGCAGATGGTCCACGGCAATCGCCCCCCCCGTGCTCTGCCCACAAAGGTGCCACGGGTGCGGCAGTTGCAGCGTGTGCACCTGTTCGAACAAGGCCTCCAGCACCTGCTGGTACACCGCGAAGTCAGTGATGCTGGCCCGCTCGCCGCTGGACAGGCCGTGGCCGGGCAGGTCGCAACTGATCACCGCAAAACCTTGCTTGAGTGCCCACGCAATCACATGCTGGTACAGCCCCATGTGGTCGTAATAGCCGTGCAGCAGGAACAGCGTCGCGCTTGGCTGCTCGGGTAGCCAGGCCTGCCCGACCAGGTCGAACCCCGCCGCCTGGAAGCTGCCTAGCCAGCTGTGTGCCGGCAGGTTCAGGCCATAGAAGCGCTGGTAGTCCTGCGCTTGTGCCGACAGTGGCTGGCGAGTGGTGAAGGGCGCCAGGCTGGTGCGCAGGCGGTCGGGGTGAAAGGCAGGGGGCATCGGGTACATCCACATTGATGCAAGTATTGATCTGGAATCTTCAGCTCTGGCCGGCGCCATGGCAAGCTTGCTCGCCTCGAACAACCAGCATCGAACTAATTGTGGGAGCGGCCTTGTGTCGCGAAAGGGCCGCAAAGCGGCCCCAGC
>NZ_JBICII010000085.1:0-377 GCF_043101865.1 Pseudomonas sp. zjy_15 | reverse complement strand
CAGCTGGTGGAGGCCTTGCAGCCAGAGCGCAACCTCAGCCATAACCCGCTGTTCCAGGTGATGTTCAATCACCAGGGCGGCAACCGGCCAGCGCGGGCCGGGGAGGGCGGCGGCACCGGGCTGGAGGTCGAGTCGCTGGAGTGGGACAATCGCACCGCACAACTGGATCTGACGCTGGACACCGTCGAGTCCGCCGAAGGGCTGTCGGCCAACCTGATCTACGCTACCGACTTGTTCGACCGCGCCACCATCGAGCGCCTGGCCGAGCACTGGCAGAACCTGCTGCAGGCCATCGTCGCCAATCCCCGACAGCCGGTGGGCGAGTTGTCGATGCTGGGCGCGGCCGAGCACGAGCGCATCGTGGCGCAGTGGAACGC
>NZ_JBICII010000084.1:0-21367 GCF_043101865.1 Pseudomonas sp. zjy_15 | reverse complement strand
TGAAAATCTCCCGGCGAACACCTACCAGGCGCTGAAAATCTCCCGGCGAACACCTACCAGGCGCTGAAAATCTCCCGGCGAACACCTACCCGCCAAAGCACGAATTCCGCCTCTTGCCCTATACACACCGCGACACATTGTCGGCTTGACTTTGCCTATATCCATCCAATTCCTGTAAAGTTGACGCCAAGGTCAGTTTTCTCAAGCCAGGCCAAGAATCAAAAGAAAGGGCAGGCCCCAACTGCCCAGAGGATCAAGCATGTCCAACCGTGATATTTCCCGGCGCGCCTTTTTGCAAGGCGGCCTGATCGCTGGTGTCGGTGTGACCATGGCGCCATTAGGCAGCCCGGCATTCGCCGCGTTGATGGAGGAGCGCGTTACCACTTCGCCGCAGAAGTGGATGAACCACGACGGCAAGGCGCGTTTCCGTAACGATGCCTTGTCCAAGGTCTGCGGCGACAAAGTGTTCGCGCGCGACATCCGCGCCAAGGACATGCCCGGCTGGCCCGCGCAGCAAGGTCATGCGCTGCTGCTCAAGGCGACCAAGGTCGACCGGATTTATGCCGGCCATGACCTCAGCCTGCTCGGCACCGACCTGCAGCCGGACCGCATCGTCACCGCCGCCGACCTCGAACAGGACGGCATCGCCTGGCCCGAGGCCCATTCGCCCGACCCGCTACTGCCGCCCGGCAAGGTGCCGATGTTCATCGGCCACCCGGTGGCAATCCTGATCTGGCACGACTTCGAGCGCTTCCGCCAGGCCAAACGCAAACTGCAGTTCAATCAACAGGCGATCCGTTACGGCGCCCAGGCGCCGCTGTACCAGCGCGACCCTTACGGCAGCTTCCGCTTCGTGCGGGTGGGCGGCGCCACGCCGTTCGACGACGATGAGTTCTCCAGCCTGAAGAACTCCATGCTGTTCCCCACCATTCTCAACCGCAAGCCGGTGTGGTCTAAGCAGCCCAACCAGCACGGCGACCTGACCGAGCAGGGGTTGTTCTACGCCAAGCGCATGGCCGAGCAGCTGGACAACCCGCCCGAGGACTGGCTGGTGTTCGACGAGCGCTACAAGACGCCGTCCATCGAACCTGCCGCGCTGGAGCCGGACAACGGCAACGGCTGGTACGACCCGGCCACGGGCACGCTGCACTTCGTGGTCGCCACCCAGTGCCCGTTCGAAGTGGCGCAGGAATGCGTGCACATGATCAAGCCGTCGCGCTTCGCCCTGAACACGCTGAACATGCATCCGGGCTACACCGTGGGCTATGGCTCAAAAGACAACAATATCTTCGTCTTCTATGCTGCGGTGGCCGCGCTGTACGGCGCCGGCGTGCCGATCCGCCTGGCCAACGACCGCTACGAGCAGTTCCAGAGCGGCATCAAGCGCCATGCCTTCGATATCCGCTACCAGCTGGCGGTGGACAAGAAGGACAACAGCTTCAAGATCTTCCGCGCCGACATGAGCTGCGACGGCGGCGGGCGCATCAACTACAGCCCATCGGTGGCAGCCGTAGGCGCCACTGCAGCGCAGTCGATCTACTACATGCCGCAGAACGACCTGTCGGTTACCGCCTACTATTCCCGTGGTGTCGAGGCCGGCTCCATGCGCGGTTACGGCACCCTGCAGAGCATGGCCGCCACCGAGATGATGGTGGATGAGATCGCCGGCCGCCTGGGGGTCGATGCCATCGACCTGCGCCGCGCCAACGCGCTGAAATCGGGCATGAAAAACACTCAGGGCGCGGTGCCGGCGGGCGCGCTACGGCTTTACGAGATCCTCGACAAGGCCGCTGTGCATGAATGGTGGCGCGACCGCGACGCCCGCAAGCGGCAGATGGACGCGCAGGATCAGGACCACTGGTACGGGGTGGGCTTTGCCATTTGCCAGAAGGACTTCGGCACGGGCTCCGAAGCACCGATGGCCAGCATCGAATTCAGCCGCGACGGGCGAATCAGCCTGCGCCACATCGGCACCGAGCTGGGTACCGGCATGTCCACCTCCCAGGCTTTGGTGGTCAGCGATTTCCTTGGCCGTTCGGCCGACGAGGTAACGACGGCAGTCACCGAATGGCCTGAGCTGCAACTGAGCACCAGCGGTAACCCGTACCTGATCAGCCAGCCTGAGCAGGACGCCGCGCTGCGCAACCCGCGCTGGGTCGGCAAGCTGGCGTCGCCATCGTCGGCGACCAACTCGGCCTTCTACTTCAGCCATGCCACCCGCGAAGCGGCGCGTGTGCTGTTCAACCATGGCCTGTGGCCGGCGGCCATGGCGATCTGGAGCCAAGGCCCGTACGGCGGCCAGGCCAACCCGCTGGTGGTGCGCCGCGAAAATGCGGTGTGGGTCAACGGAGAGCTGACCGGTAACGGTCTGCAGCCGATTCCGTTCGCCCAGCTCGCACAGAAGGCCCACGACATGGGCTTGGTCACCGGCGCCAGTGTGCACGGCTTCAACCGCTGGAGCTGGGCCGAGGCCGACTTCGTCATCGACGGCGTGCGTGAGCGTTTACCGCTCGACGCGGTGGCGGTGAAATACGGCGATGGGGCGGTGAATGCCAAGAAGGCACAGATGAACAGCCATGGCTACCACCTGCTCGACCGGCAGAATGCGGCCTACCCCGACACCCAGTTGAACAACGCCATGGTCACCTACTACAGCCCGGTGGCGACCATCGTCGAGGTCAAGGTCAACAAAGGCACCTTGGAGACGCAGGTGCTCAACCACCACAGCTGGGTCGAGTGCGGCCGGGTGCTGGTGCCGGAGTTGGTCAAGGGCCAGCTCGAAGGCGGCATCGCCATGGGCATTGGCCATGCACTGACCGAAGAAATGCCGTTTTACGAGGGTGGGCCCGGGGAGGGCGACTGGAACTTCAACCGCTACCGCCTGCCGCATGCGCGCGATGTGGCGGTGTGGCAGCAGACCAGCGAAATCCTCCCGCCGCTGTCACCGACCGACCCGTCCAAGGGCATCGCCGAAGTGGTGATGATCCCGGTCGTCGGTGCCATCGGCAATGCCGTCGCGCATGCCATCGGCAAGCGCGTGCGCGATCTCCCCATCACCCCAGCCCGTATCAAGGAGGCCCTCAATGGCTAACCGTCCACTGCAACTGACGCTCAATGGTCAACCGGTCGGGCCGGTCGAAGTCCCCGCGGACCTGGCGATGATCGACTACCTGCACGAACACCAGAACCTCACCGGCTCGCGCCTGGGCTGCGGCCAGGGCATCTGCCACGCCTGCGTGGTGATCGTCGACAACCCCGACGGCACCAGCGAAGAAGTGCGCACCTGTATCACCGGTGCCCATTACTTCGAAGGCAAGAAGGTTCGCACCATCGAAGGCCATGCCAAAAAAGACGAGGCCGGCAACCTGACGCTCAACCCGATCCAGCAGAAGTTCGTCGACCTGTTCGCCTTCCAGTGCAGCTACTGCGCCCCAGGCTTCGTCAACGCCGCTACCGTGCTGGTGGAAACGGCCCAGCGCCAGCCGCTGAAGAAGAGCGAGGTGCAAGACCGCATCGAGGCCAGCCTCGGTCACCACATCTGCCGCTGCACAGGCTACGTGCGTTACTACGATGCCACCCGCAAGGTGCTCAACGATCTCGGCCTGGTCAAGGAGGGTTGAACATGGGCTTCGTACGTAGCGCCTCGGCGTTGGTCCTCGGGCTGGCTGCCAGTTCGTTTGCCCTGGCGGCCGACGATGCGCAGGTCAAGCGCGGTGAATACCTGGCCCGCGCGGCCGACTGCATGGCCTGCCATACTGCCGAAGGCGGCGCGCCGTATGCGGGCGGCCTGCCGATCCATTCGCCGTTTGGCACCATTTATGGCAGCAATATCACCCCGGACAAACAGTACGGCATCGGCAACTACAGCGCCGACGAGTTCTTCGCCGCAGTCACCGAGGGCAAGCGCAAGGACGGCGCCAACCTCTATCCTGCGATGCCTTACACCTCGTACCACCTGATCAAGCGTGAAGATTCGGACGCGATCCTCGCCTACCTGATGACCATACCGCCGATCAACCGCCCGGCGCCGCAGACCGCGCTGCGCTTCCCGTTCAACGTGCGCATGGGCCTCAGCGGCTGGAACATGCTGTATGGCAAGAGCGTGCAACTGCAGCCGACCGAGGGTAAAAGCCCGGCCTGGCAGCGCGGCCAGTACATGGTCGAGGTCATGGGCCATTGTGGCGAATGCCATACCCCGCGCAACCCGATCGGTGCGCTGCAGCAGGACCAGCGCCTGAGCGGCGGCCTGCTGGGTGGCTACCTGGCGCCAAGCCTGCTGGCCCAGGACCTGGCCGAGCGCGGCTGGACCCAGCCGGACCTGACCACCTTCCTCAAGCACGGCATCAGCGCCCAGGGCAGCATGTTCAACGAGATGTACCCGGTGGTGCACCACAGCACCCAGCATCTGGAAGATGCAGACCTTGCGGCCATGGCCACCTACCTGCTGGGCGACCAGCCGCCGCCGGCCAAGGCTATCGAGACTGTTGCCCTGGAGCAGATGAGCGACAGTGCCAAGCGTGGCCACCAGCAGTACCTGAACGTCTGCGCCGGCTGCCATGGGGTCGACGGCGAGGGCAAGCCGCACATCGCCGTGGCCATGCGCGGCAACACCGTGCTGCGCCAGGCCGACTCCCGCAACCTGGTCAAGGTGGTCCTCGAAGGCATCCGTGAACAGCAGTTCACCGGCTTCGAGCGCATGCAGCCGATGCCGGGCTTTGCCGACAAGCTGGATGACCAACAGGTGACGGATATGGTCAACTACCTGCGCCAGGCCTGGGGTGGATTGCCCGGCGACCTGAGCGTACAGCAGCTCGCCGAGCTGAAGGCGGAGTAAAGCGTGCAGCATCTCGATCTACAGGTGATCCGTCAGGCTTTGCAGTGGTCCTGCAACGGCCAGCGGGTATGGTTGTGCACGGTGCTCGCCACCTACGGCTCGGCGCCGCGTGCACCGGGTTCGCTGCTGGCGGTGAACGCCAGCGGCCAGTGGCTGGGCTCGCTGTCCGGTGGCTGTGTCGAAGACGACTTTCTCGAACGCGTGGCCCTGGGGGAATTCCCGGAGCCAGTTGCCATTGTGCGTTATGGCGACGGCAGCGACCCGCGTTCGCGCGTTCGCCTGCCGTGTGGCGGTGTGCTTGATGTACTGGTGGAGAACCTGCCGGTTGAATGCGAGGTGCAGGCGCATCTGCGTGAGCTGGAACGTGCGCTGCTGGGCCAGCGCCGGATACTGCGTGAGGTGAGCCTGCCTACGGGTACCCGCCAGCTGCTCGATGACCATAGTCAGGGGCCACGGGTGGAACGGGAAAATGCCCGGGTGCGCTTGCGTGTCGGCGCCGCCCAGCGGCTGCTGCTGGCCGGTTATTCCAGCGTGGCGCATTTTTGCGTCGAATTCGGCAGGGGCATGGGGTTTGAGGTCATCCTTTGCGAGCCGCGTGATGAAGTACTCGACGGCGTAGTGCTGAATGGCATTGAGGTGCGCCGCGAGCTTCCGTCGGAATTCATCGCCAATGGCGGTTGCCATGCCGACACGGCAGTGGTGGCATTGACCCATGATCCAAAAATCGATGACCTGGCCATGCTTGAAGCCGTGCGGACCGAAGCGTTCTACATCGGCGTGATGGGCTCCAAGGCCACCTCCGACAAGCGTCGCGAACGCTTGCAGCGAATTGGTGGCCTGGGTTGCGACGAGCTGGCGCGCATCCATGCGCCGATTGGCCTGAACCTGGGCAGCAAGACCCCGGCCGAGATCGCCCTGGCGGTACTGGCCGATATCCTTCGTGTGCGCAACGGCATCGAGCGGGCGGCGCTGTGAGCGTGGTTGCGTTGGTATTGGCGGCAGGCAGCAGTGTGCGTTTTGGCTCTGACAAGCGCCGTTCGCTGCTGGCTGACGGTCGAAGCTTGCTGGTGCACAGCGTAGAGAGCGCCTGCGCAGTGTTCGATGATGTGCGGGTGGTGTTGCGTGAGGGGGAGCGAGGTGTAGACCTGGGGTTGCCAGCGCAGTGCAGGGTGGTCTCCAGTCCGGATTTCACATTGGGCATGGGCCATAGCCTGGCGGCCGGGGCCGCTTCGCTGGCTGACAGCGAGGCGCAGACAGTAGCGATTCTGTTGGGTGATATGCCCTGGGTGGCGTCCGCGACCCTGGATTTGCTTGCACGCGAGGCCAGTGGATCAACGATAGTCCTGCCTTGTCATGCCGGACGACAGGGCCATCCGGTGTTGTTCGGGCGTGATTTCTGGCCGGCGCTTGCCCGGCTGAAGGGTGATGAAGGGGCGCGTTCGGTGCTGAAGGCCCATGCGGACCGTTGCGTCCGGCTGGATGTCGAGGATGTCGGCGTGCTGCAGGATGTCGATAGGCCGGATGCGGTGCGCCCTTGAATGCGTTCGTCAAAGGCTATTCATCTTCTTCGCCAGTGAGTTCATAGGGTTCGAGTTCGCCCAGTTGGGAAAGCAGCACCAGATGCTCCACTGCCTTCAGCTTTTCAAGACGCTCGAGGCTGTCTGGGCCTCCCAGCATCAAGGCGGGGACAAAGCCATACATCTCGTCTGGGCCCAGGGTGCCGAGCCGTTCCCTGGCAGGTTCGAACAGGTCGTCGAAGTAGACGCACTCGGTCATCAGCCACATGAGCAAACCGTGGATCCTGCTGTCCCGTTCTTCGTCGCCTGAGCTGTGAGCGCCATCGAGGTAACGGGAATGGTAGGCCGCAATGGTCAGCACCGAACCGGTTTTCTCACCCCATAGGTACAGGTAGCCAAAAGCGCTGCGGGCGATGAGGTGATAAGTGTCGCATTCTTCGAAGTGCGTACCGGCCAACCAAGAGGCCACTACACCCTGGTATTCCTGAGGATTTACCAGCCAGAACAAGCCGCCGCCGTAGCCGCACCAGCCGTGGTCTTGCCAGTATTCAAGGAGGCGATTGGGGAGTTTGCCTTGGTAATGATCGACAGCGGCAGTTGGTACGGGTTGCTGGCTGATGGGTTCGCCGAAGGTTTCCAGGAAAATGCTGAAGATGACATCCATTCGTTTAGGTCCTTTTGTGTGCTCAGAAGTCAGAGAAGCTGTAGGGTTCGAGTTCGGTGATTTGAGACAGCAAAATTAAATGCTCTATTGCTTTAAGTTTTTCCAGGTTTTTGAGGTCGGGGCGCCCTCCCAGCATCAATGCAGGAACAAATGCATATATCTCATCTTCTTTCAAGATGCCCAGCTTTTTCTTCGCGGGCTCAAAAAGGTTTTCAAAGTCGTTGTGTTCTTTTTTTCTTGATAGAAAGAAGCTTTGGACCTCTCTGGTTGCTTCCGTTTCAGTGAGTGTGCAGTTTTCACCTGTGTAACGGGACAGAAGACTTGTGATTTTTACTGAAAAGCCACTGTTCTCTCCCCAAAGATACAGGTCGCCGAAAGCGCTTCTGGCAACCAAGTGGTAAGTGTCCCGGTTTTCAAGGAGGGTGCCCTCGGTCCAGGATGAGACAACGCCCTCATACTCCTGTGGATTAACCAGCCAGAATATACCTTCGCCAAAACCACACCATCCATGCTCTTTCCAGTATGCAAGTAACAACTCTGGAAGTTTTCCGTTATAGCGATCAATGCTGGAGGGGGGCACCTCTCGACGGGAAAAAGGCGCGCCTATATTGTCAAGGAATATGGAGAATACCTCATCCATTTGCGATGCCTCTTGTCGTTAGCACTTATGAAGTCTTACATTCATGTAAGTCGAGTGGGTGCCGAATTTCGGCGTGTTTTCCGCGGCCTCTTTGATGCTGGCTAGTCTGTTTCGCCATTGAGCACCAATGCTGGAGTTGACTTGCCTGTCGCCAAAGTCTGAGATCATGTCTCTGCCTCCCGCGCTTAAGTCGGGATTGTGTAGCGCGGCCAAGGTGGCCATCGTCTCTTTCGCCTTTATGGTCGACAGTCTAGTTGCTTCTGCTGGGCTCATTTCGGCGAGCAGCTCCTTGTTGATTCTTTTTTCCAACCGGTCTTGTAGATCCCTGCGTGCAGCGCGTGCGACCGCAGGGTCACGCTTTACAGGATTGGCAACGTTCTCCAAAAACTCCTCAACCGTCAGCCGATTCAACCCATCCTGTTGCCCCTTCAGCTGCCGCTCAAACTCGCCATGCTTCGACGCTGGCAATTTATCCGCCTTGAAACACGCCACCGTATGCAACGGCATGCTACCGGGCTTCCCTGTGGGGTGCTCCTTGTCTTTTCCCGCCTGCCGATTCGGCTGAACTGGCTGCGGATCATCCATCGCCCCTTTGCGCCGCTCCGGCACCTGCAGATCCGGCCGTTTCTTCAACCCCTCTTCATGCTGGAGTATCCATTGCCCCAGCCGCGCGCCTTTGCGGCTGGCCGCCATTTCCTGGGCCAGCACCCGGGCATCGCCGCGCCCGCGGGTGAGGTACGACACGATTGCCCCCAACAACAGCACCACGACTTCCACATGGCCTTGGGCAATCTGATGCGTGGCCCGGGATATCGCATAGGGGTCGTCCCGGCAGAACGGGCCGGTGCCTTCATTGCCGCAGGTGCCTTCCCAGGCGAAGCGGATGCCATCGACGTAGTACTCGCCGATACGCGGCAAGCCCTCGACGAAGAACTCGGCAATGGAAGCCAGCCCCAGCGCACCGAGGATCCAGCCGCTGACCTTGAGGCCCATGGCCGCGCCTGCGCCGGCGAACGGAATGGTTCCGGCGCCGCCGGCGAATGCGCCTACCCCCGCGCCAAGCAGGCCACCGGTAATGGTGCTGCCGGCGACGATCATTGCCATCTGCTGCACGACCCTCAGCAGTTCGTCGACGATGCTGTTGATGTCGAGGTCGGCGAAGCGCTGGCGTAGCATGTGCGCCGCCTGCCATTCGGCGTGGTAGAAGGCTGTGCGGACAGCTTCGATCCGGCGCAGGTTGAGGCCCAGTGAGGCGACCTCTTCATTGAGGCTGGTGCGGAACTGGCCACCGCTTTGGTAGCCCACCATGGCGATGACACGTGACTCGATCTCGTGCCACGAGGGCACGAGGTAATCCAGGTACATGAGGTGTCTCCCTGACAACGTGTGCAGGGGGAAATCCCATCATGGATTCGGATCAGAGGTTTCTGGGTCAGTTGTAGGAAAAGGCAACTTCGTTTCTGTTGTGTTCGAGAAGCTCGGGAATTGGGGTGAGGCTGCGATGGGCAGGGCGGCGACCCCGCGCGGCGCTCGATCTACCCCCAACCCTCCCCAAAAGGTCCATAATCCCCCCTTAATCCGCCCAAGGTGCAATACCAGCCACACCACTCCGGGAGCCCCACCATGCACGTTCTGCTCTGCGAGGACGACGACCTGATCGCCGCCGGCATCTGCGCCGGCCTCACCGCCCAGGGCCTGACCGTGGACCGGGTGGGTAACGCCGCCGCTGCGCGGGCGATGCTGCAGGCCGCGCAGTTCGACGTGATGATCCTCGACCTTGGCCTGCCCGACGAAGACGGCCTAAAGCTGCTGCGCCGCCTGCGCGAAAAAGGCGAGACCCTGCCGGTACTGGTGCTCACCGCCCGCGATGCCGTCACCGATCGTGTCGATGGCCTGCAGGCCGGTGCCGATGATTACCTGCTCAAGCCCTTCGATCTGCGCGAGCTGGCCGCACGCCTGCATACCTTGCTGCGGCGGGTGGCCGGGCGGGCGGTGAACGTGATCGAGCACGGCCCGCTGCGCTATGACCCGAGTAGCTGCGAGGCGACCCTGGCCGGCCAGCATGTCGACCTGTCCCGCCGCGAACAGGCCCTGCTTCAGGCGCTGCTGCAGAACCCCGGGCGCGTGCTGTCCAGCGAGCAACTGAAAGACTGCGTGTACGGGTTCAGCGACGAAGTCGAGAGCAACGCCCTCAACGTGCACATCCACCACCTGCGCCGCAAGCTGGGCAACGGCATTGTCGAGACCGTGCGTGGCCTGGGCTACCGGCTGGGTCCGGCGCAGGCACCGCAAGAGGCCGCATCATGAGCCTGCGGGTGCGCCTGAGCCTGATCCTCGGCAGTGCCTTCGTGATCATCTGGGCACTGGCCGCCGCGTGGATGCTGCGAGACCTGCGCCAGCAAATGATGTTCTCCCTCGACCAGCGGCTGGTGGCGTCGGCGCGTATGGTCGCCGGGCTGATCGACCAACTGCCGCAGCCGCTGACCGCCAAGGGCGGGGAGGCGCATTTTTCCGCCGACCAGTTCAGCGTACCGGATGGCATGGCCTGCCAGGTCACCTCGTTGCGTGGCGAGATCCTTGCCAGCAACCACAAGCACGATGGCGCCATGGACGACGAGCGCAGTGGGTTTCGTGACCAGACCATCGACGATGCGCTTTGGCGCACCTTCACCTACAACCACGGCGATGTGCGCATCACCACGGCCGACCGGCATATGGAGCGCGAGGCGCTGAACCAGTCGATTCTGCTGGCGGCATCGGCGCCGGTACTGATGGCCCTGCTCGGCAGCCTGGGGCTGTTGTGGATCGGCCTTGGCAAGGGCCTGGAGCCGCTCAACCGCATGCGTGATGCGTTGCGCCGCAGGCGTGCGGACAGTGTCGAGCCGCTGCAGGTGGCGGGCATGCCCAGCGAGTTGCAGCCGTTGCTGGAAACCCAGAACCAGTTGTTCCGGCGCATTGCCCAGACCCTCGAGCGTGAGCGGCGCCTGACCGACGATGCCGCGCATGAACTGCGCAGCCCGCTGACCGCGATCAAGACCCATCTGCAGGTGGCGCGGATGACCGACGGCGCGGTGCGCGAGCAGGCGCTGGAGCATGCCGAGCAGGGCGCCGACCGCATGCACCGCACGCTTGAGCAGTTGCTGATGCTGGCGCGGGTGGAAGGCAGCCTGTCGTTCGAGGATGGCGTGCAGTGCAGCGCCGAGCAGGTGGCCCGTCAGGCGGTGCAGGATGCCGGTGGTGGCGACAACCGGCGTATCGTGTTGCGCCTGCCTGAAGAGGCCACGCAAATCTACTTGGGCATGCCCGCACCGTTGGCGGTGGCAGCGCTGCGCAACCTGCTGGACAACGCCTTGCGTCATGGCGGCGATGAAGCCGTAGAGCTGGAGGTGCAGATGGCGGACGGCCAGGTGGGTTTCATGGTGCGCGACCACGGGCCAGGGATTGCCGAAGCGGACCTGGAGCACCTGACCGAGCGCTTCTGGCGCAATGGGCAGAGTGGTGGTTGCGGATTGGGGCTGGCGATTGTGCAGGCGATCATGCAGCGGTGTGCCGGTAGCCTGCGCTTTGACAGCCGTAGTGACGGCTTGCGGGTCTTGTTGCAGGTACCGGCGCGTCCTGGACATTGATGTTTATCGCCTGTGCTGGCCTCTTCGCGGGTGAACCCGCTCCTACGGGCGGGTGGCGGTCTGTGGGGGTGGGTTTGCCTGTGCTGGCCTCTTCGCGGGTGAACCCGCTCCTACGCGGGCGGTGTGGTCCTTGTAGGAGCGGGTTTACCCGCGAAAGGGCCGGCACAGACCCAAATAAAATGGCGTAACAACCGCTAAATCCTCCCCTCACTCAAGCGTTTCCAAAGCGATAACCGCCCATCCGCTTGCTCGCGAGGATTTACCCATGCCCACCGCTTCCAGCCTTGCCCGGGTTGTACCGGCCAGCGTGCCGCAACCCTTGTACGAATTCACCGATTCGCCCTTGCTGCAACGCCAGCAGCAACAGGAATCCAACGCCCGCAGCTATCCACGGCGCATCCCGCTGGCGCTCAGGCGCGCCCGTGGCATCCACGTCGAAGATGTCGAAGGCCGCCAGTTCATCGACTGCCTGGCCGGTGCCGGCACCCTGGCCCTGGGCCACAACCACCCGGTGGTGGTCGAGGCGATCCAGCGGGTGCTGGCTGACGAGTTGCCGCTGCACACCTTGGACCTGACCACCCCGGTCAAGGACCGCTTCGTCCAGGACCTGTTCGGCATCCTGCCCGAGGCGCTGCGCCGCGAGGCCAAGGTGCAGTTCTGTGGCCCGACCGGCACTGATGCGGTAGAGGCGGCGCTGAAACTGGTGCGCAGCGCCACCGGCCGCAGCACCGTGCTGGCCTTCCAGGGCGCCTACCATGGCATGAGCCAGGGCGCGCTGAGCCTGATGGGCAGCCATGGGCCGAAACAGCCACTGGGGGCCTTGCTCGGTAACGGCGTGCAGTTCATGCCTTACCCCTACGACTACCGCTGCCCGTTCGGCTTGGGCGGCGAAGCCGGGGTGAAGGCCAACCTGCATTACCTGGAAAACCTGCTGCTCGACCCGGAAAGCGGCGTGCCACTGCCGGCGGCGGTGATCCTTGAGGTGGTGCAGGGCGAGGGTGGTGTGATCCCGGCCGATATCGAATGGCTCAGGGGTGTGCGCCGTATCACCGAGCAGGCCGGTGTGGCGCTGATCATCGACGAGATCCAGAGCGGCTTTGCCCGCACCGGACGCATGTTCGCCTTCGAACATGCCGGCATCGTGCCGGACGTGGTCACCTTGTCCAAGGCCATCGGCGGCAGTCTGCCGCTGGCGGTGGTGGTGTACCGCGACTGGCTGGATACCTGGAAGCCGGGCGCACATGCTGGCACTTTCCGTGGCAACCAGATGGCCATGGCGGCGGGTTCGGCGGTGATCAATTACCTGGTCGAGCATCGCCTGGCCGAACATGCCGAGGCTATGGGGCTGCGCTTGCGCAAGCACCTGCTGCAGTTGCAGCAGGACTATCCGCAGTTGGGTGACATTCGCGGGCGTGGGCTGATGCTCGGGGTGGAACTGGTCGACCCACAAGGCCAGCCTGATGCGCTGGGCCACCCGCCGGCTAACCGCGACCTGGCGCCTAAGGTGCAGCGCGAGTGCCTCAAGCGCGGCCTGATCCTGGAGTTGGGTGGGCGACATGGGGCGGTGGTGCGTTTCCTGCCGCCGTTGATTATCAGTGGCGAGCAGATCGACGAGGTGGCGCAGCGGTTTGCCGAGGCGTTGATCGCGGCAGTCTGAACCATTGCCGGGGGTGCAAAGCGCCCCCAGGCTATCTCAAGTCAATCAAAGGTCCGCCCGGCCCGCCAATAACCCATCAGGGTCAGGCACTCTCGTTGCAGTCCGCGCTCCTTGATCAGATACCGGCGAATATCCATTACCGTCGCCGATTCCCCCGCGACCCAGGCATGGAACGCACTGCTGGTGCTACTGGCCTGTTCCCACAAGATCCGTGTGTCGATGTCCACTTCTTCCAGCTTCGCCCGTGGTGCGGCAGGCTCCTGTGGCAGGCTGGCCAGTTCGCGCACGGCGTGCTGCATGGCCTGGCCATGTGCGCAGCCCAGCAGATCGCGCGGCAGCCAATGCAGTTCGGTGGCATCGCCATGGCGCAGATCCAGGCAATCAGCTTCCAACGGCACCTCGATGAACGCCTGCACCGCAAGCTCGGGCTGGGTCTCTGCCAGTTGCTCAAGGATGCCGGCAATCGCCGGAAGTGCCGTTTCGTCACCCACCAGCAGTACGTTGCGCACCCCCTGGGGTGGCTTCCATTCATAACCGCCGGGGTCGCCGGCATAGGCCAGGTTTGGCGCGACCATCTGCAGGCGGTCACCCACCTGGGCATGGGTGGCCCAGGCCGAAGCAGGGCCGTTGACGCCATGCAGCACGAAATCCACATCGACTTCCAGTGCTTCCCGACGCAGCGCGCGGATGGTGTAGGTACGCATGGGTGGGCGCTGTGCTGGCGGCAAGGCGCTGTGCGCAGTTTTCCAGTGGGCATCGGCGGGAAGTACAGGCAGCGAACCATCTGGGGCGGGAAAGAACAGCTTGACCCGTTGGTCGGGGGCCAGGGTGGCCATCTGGGCCACATCCGGGCCGGTGAACACCAGGCGTGTCAGTGAAGGGGAAAGGGTGATGCGTTGCTTGAGCTGCAGGTCGAACAGGCGGTAGGCGCTAGCAGCCGGGGTAGGGCTGCCAGCCAGGTGGCGCAGGCCTTGCCGGAGCGCTTGGGTGATGCGGGCGGTGCTGGACATGCGAAAGTCCTCTTGCAGGGCGGCTTTCTCGGTAAACGAGCCGCCGCGACGGCAAATTAGCGCTTCGCTGTCAGCCTACCAGCCGCGCCCGGAGTTGACCCAGAAGTTCACCGACAACGAAGTTGACACCGACTCGACCTGGTGGAACCAGCCCTCTGGCAAGAACAGCAGGTCACCCGCCTCCAGCAGCACGCGCAGGAAGGAGACCTGGCGGGCATCGGGGAAGCTCTGGTAGTCCGGGGCGTCGGGATTGAAGTCGCAGCCGTCCAGGCCACCCTCGGGGCTGGTCGACCAGGTGCCCAGGGCCGGGCGGTGGTGCGGCGCGGCGAGAATGAAAGACTTCTGCCCCCAGACTTGGGCGAACATATTGTCGGTGTCGTCTCGATGCAGTGGGGTGAGGGTACCCTTGGGGCCGATCCAGATACGTGGGGCGATGAAGCGTGAGCGTTCGAAGTACTCCGGAAAGCGGATCAGCGCAAGGAGTTTTTCCGGCACGATGTTGTTGCCCATGTAGGGCGGGGTCTCGCCAGGTTTGACCGGGTTGTCCAGTGAGGCGATGAAGTCGGCCATGGAGGTGGAGCGAAAGTCGCGGTCGGTGGAGAAGGTCTTTTTCACATAGTCGCCATGCCGGGTAATACCCTGCAATTCGGCGAAATGCTCCAGTGATGCCTGGCGGCCCATGGTGAACAGTGGCCAGTCCTGCAGGGCATCGCTGAGCACTACTGGTAAGCCGTGGGGCAGGTAGTCGCGGCGAAACTGCTCCGCTGGCAGATCGGCGCGGCGGATGCGGGGCACTTCGCGGCGTATAGGCTGGGTAGCGGAAATTCGCTCGCTGATACGTGCTGGCGTCGGGTAGCGCTGGTTCATTGCTACCTTGCTCGCCATGCCGCCTCGGCGGGCGCTATCAATGATCTGTGGCAGCAGGGTGGCCAGGCCCATGTTGCCGGTGATCTTCAGTCGCGCGTTGGCGAACAGTTCTTCGACGTTGACGGTGCCGCTCATGATCCCCAGGAAGTCGCGCTCGGCTACTTCGATGGTGACATCCGGGGTGTTATGCCTGCCGGCCCCGACGCGGCTGCTGTCGCTGACTTCGGCCCAGAAGGCGCGGTCTTGGCCGAAGGCGAACTGGAACACGCCTTCGATGCCCACGGCATGGGCATTGGCGAACAGTTTGCTGAGGATGCTCTGAAGGTCCACGGTAGGCCTCTGTCGGTCTTCATTGTGCAAGATCAACGAGCACGGCCCTCGCCAATTTAGGCAATGCCTGCACGGCTAATTTTCCCGTGCGCTCTTACGTCCCGTAGGGATACCCGAGCAGAAGCTCGATACCCAACCGTATGGAAGATCGCAGATGAATTCCGAGAGGTCCCTCAAGCTTGCCCGCAGCTTCATTGGCTTGCCAGTGGAGAAGCGCCGGCTGTTCCTGGAGGGTTTGCGCGCCGAACGCATAGACTTCTCCCAGTTCCCGATCGTGGCGGGTGTCCAGGCCGATGATCGCCACACGCTTTCCTATGCCCAGCAGCGTATGTGGTTTCTCTGGCATCTCGACCCACACAGTGGCGCCTACAACCTGCCTGCGGCCGTGCGCCTGAACGGCGAGCTCAACCATCAGGCCTTGGAGCAGGCCTTCGCCAGCCTGGTCGCGCGCCACGAGACCCTACGCACGGTATTCCGCCAGTTGCCCGACGACAGCCTGCGCCAGGTGCCCTGCGAGCAGCCGCTGGCGATCAGCTACCACGATCTGGGCGTGTTGCCGGCCGAGCAGCGCGAGGTGGAAGTGGCGCGCGAGGCCGAGGCCCAGGCGCAGCAACCGTTCGACTTGGCCAATGGCCCGTTGCTGCGGGTGCGTCTGCTGCGCTTGGGTGAGCAGGAGCACGTGCTGTTGCTGACCCTGCATCACATCGTCTCTGATGGCTGGTCAATGAGCGTGCTGATCGATGAATTCTGCCGCTGCTACGACGCCTATGACCAAGGCATGCAGCCGCAGCTCGCGGCGTTGCCGGTGCAGTACAGCGATTACGCCTTGTGGCAGCGACGCTGGCTGGAGGCGGGCGAGCAGCAGCGTCAATTGGACTACTGGCTGGCGCAGTTGGGCGTTGAGCACCCGGTGTTGGAGTTGCCAACCGATTACCCGCGTCCGGTGCAGCCGACCTATCAGGGCCGCCGCCACGAACTCAGCCTCGATGCGCAGCTGGTGGAGCAGGTGCGAGCATTGGCCAGGCAACAGGGCGTGACGCTGTTCATGCTGTTGTTGGGCGCATTCAATATTGTCCTGCACCGCCATAGCGGCCAAGGCGACCTGCGTATTGGCGTGCCCATCGCCAACCGCAACCGCCACGAGGTCGAGGGCCTGATCGGCTTTTTCGTCAACACCCAGGTGTTGCGTACCCGCCTCGATGGCATGACCACCGTCGCCGAGTTGCTGGCCGATATCAAGGCGGCGTCCATGGGTGCCCAAGACCATCAGGACCTGCCGTTCGAATGCCTGGTCGATGCCCTCAAGCTCGAACGCAGCCTGAGCTACAACCCGTTGTTCCAGGTGATGTACAACCACCAGCCGGAAGTGGCCGACGTTACCCGCCTTAAGGTCGGTAGCGGCCTGGAACTGGGAGTGATCGAGTGGGAAAGCCGCACCACCCAGTTCGATCTCAGTCTGGATACCTTTGAGCAGGGCGGGCGCCTGAATGCGGCATTCACCTATGCCTGTGACTTGTTCGCGGCGCCCACCATCGAGCGCCTGGCCCAGCACTGGCTACGGGTGCTGCAGGCGATGGTCGCCAACCCCGCCCAGCGCATCGGCGAGATCGCCCTGCTGGATGCACAGGCCTATCGCCAAGTGGTCGAGGATTGGGGGCGCAACTCCGCTTGCTACCCCAACGACCTGTGCGTGCACGAGCTGTTTCAGGCCCAGGCCGGGCGTACGCCCGATGCGCCGGCGCTGATCTTCGAAGGCCAGCAGTTGACCTACGGCCAGCTCAACGCCCGGGTCAACCGCCTGGCGCGTACCCTTCTTGAGCGTGGCGTGGGGCGCGAGGTGCTCGTGGGCATTGCCCTGGAGCGCGGCCTGGACATGGTGGTGGGCCTGCTGGCGGTGCTCAAGGCCGGTGGGGGTTATGTGCCGCTCGACCCGCAGTACCCGGCCGATCGCCTGCGGTGCATGATCGAGGACAGCGGCAGCCGTCTGGTGCTGACCCAGGCCAGCCTGATGCAGAGTTTGCCGCTGCCCGCTGACGTCCGGACCCTGTGCCTGGACCACGAAGAAGCCTGGGCCAACAGCGATGCAAGCGACCTGGTAAGCCAGGCCCTGGCTGACAACCTGGCCTATGTGATGTTCACCTCCGGTTCCACGGGCCGGCCCAAAGGCGTGGGGATCAGCCACCGCGCACTGGCCCGCCACGCCCATGTATCGTTGGGGTTCTTCGGTCTTAGCGCCGCTGATCGAATGCTGCAGTTCGCCACCTTCAACTTCGACGGTTTCGTCGAGCAGCTATACCCTGCGCTGATCTGTGGCGCCTCGGTGGTGATCCGCGGCAGCGAAATCTGGGACAGCGAAATCCTCTACAGCCAGCTGATCGAGCAGCGCATCAGTGTGATGGACCTGACTACCGCTTACTGGCACATGCTGGCCAAGGATTTCGCTGCAGCCGGCCCGCGTGATTATGGGGTGCTGCGCCAGGTCCATGGTGGCGGCGAGGCAATGCCGCCAGAAGGCCTGCTGGCCTGGCGCGAGGCAGGCCTTGGACATGTGCGCCTGCTCAATACCTACGGCCCGACCGAGGCGACGGTAACCGCCACCACCCTCGATTGCGATGACTATGTGCACGGCAAGCGGTCGATTCCGCTGACCTTGCCGATCGGCAAGGTGTTGCCGGGGCGCAACATCTTGGTACTGGATGACAATGGCGTGCCGGCACCGGTGGGTGTGGTCGGCGAGTTGGTGATTGGCGGCGAGTTGCTGGCCCGTGGTTACTTCCAACGCCCCGGGCTGAGCGCCGAACGCTTCATCCCGGACCCATACAGCGGCGTCGGTGCGCGTCTGTACCGTACTGGCGACTTGGCCCGTTTCAATGCCGAAGGGGTCATCGAATACGTTGGCCGAATCGACCACCAGGTGAAAATTCGCGGCTTCCGCATCGAGCTGGGCGAGATCGAAGCACGCCTATTGGAGCGCGACGAGGTGGCCGATGCCTTGGTGCTGGCCGTGCCCGGTGTCAATGGCTTGCAGTTGGTAGGCTATCTAGTGCCAGCGGCCCGCGAACTGGTCGATGCCGCTCCGGCTGCCCAGGCCGCGCTGCGCGAGGCGATCCGCGCCGGGCTGCAGACGTGCCTGCCCGACTACATGGTGCCCGCGCAACTGCTGCTGCTTGGCGCATTCCCCCTTAGCCCCAACGGCAAGCTTGACCGCAAGGCACTGCCACGGCCCGACGTCAGCCAGCGTCAGCATGACCCTGTGGCGCCGCGCAACGCTGTGGAGCAGCGCATCGTCGCCATCTGGCAGGACGTGCTCAAGCGTGAGCAGGTCGGGGTGACCGACAACTTCTTTGAACTGGGCGGCGACTCGATCATGTCCATCCAGGTGGTCAGCCGCGCACGTCAGGCCGGGTTGTTGTTCAGCCCCAAGGACTTGTTCCAGCACCAGACCGTGCAGGGGCTGGCCAGTGTGGCGCGCCAGGGCGAGGCGCGCCTGCTGATCGACCAAGGCCCGCTGAGCGGCCCTCTGGGGCTGCTGCCGATCCAGTGCGATTTCTTCGCCCAGGATATTCCGGTACGCCAGCACTGGAACCAGGCTTTGCTGCTGCGTGCGCAACAGGCGCTGCAGGCAGACACGCTGGCCCAGGCGCTGGGGCTTGTGGTCAGCCATCATGACGTGCTGCGTTCGCGCTTCGTCGAAGGGGTCAAGGGCTGGCAGGCGTGGGTTGCCGAGTCAACCCAGCAACAGGCCGATCTGTTGTGGGTACGCGAAGGCGTGTCGCCAGAACAACTCGTCGAACTCAACACTCAGGCCCAAGCAAGCCTGGACCTGGCCCAGGGACCACTGCTGCGCGCCGTGCTGGCGACGTTGGCGGACGGTAGCCAGCGCCTGCTGTTGGCGATCCACCACCTGGTGGTGGACGGCGTGTCCTGGCGCATCCTTCTGGAGGACCTGCAACAAGCCTACAACCAATTGCGCCAGGGCCAACCCGTGCAGTTTCCGGCCAAGACCAGTTCGACCAAGGCCTGGGCCGAACGCCTGCAAGCCCATGCGCAGGCACCGGCGTTGGAAGCCGAACTGGGCTACTGGGCTGCGCAGTTGCGCGATGTTCATGTGGAGCTGCCTTGTGACCGTCCGCACGGCAGCCTGCAAAGCTGCTACCGCCAGGTGGTGCGCGGCCGCCTCGACCGTGAAGCTACCCGTAAGTTGCTGCAGCAGGCCCCGACCGCCTATCGCACCCAGGTCAACGACCTGCTGCTTACTGCCTTGGCGCGTACCCTGCATGGCTGGACTGGCCATGCCGATGCCGTAATCCAGCTCGAAGGCCATGGCCGCGAAGACGTGTTCGACGAAATCGACTTGAGCCGCAGCATCGGCTGGTTCACCAGCCTGTTTCCGGTACGCCTGACCGCGCACGATGATCTGGCTGTCAGCCTCAAGGGTATCAAGGAGCAACTGCGCGCCGTGCCGGCCAATGGTCTGGGCTTCGGTATCCTGCGCCATCTGGGGGCGCCGGCGCTGCGGCAGGCGCTGGCGGTGTTGCCGCAACCGCGTATTACCTTCAACTACCTGGGCCAGTTCGACAGCAGCTTCGACGCCGATGCCTTGCTGGTGCCGGCTACCGAGGGCGCTGGTGCCGAGCTGAGCGAGGATGCGCCGCTAGGTAACTGGCTGGAAGTGGAAGGGCAGGTCTATGATGGCGAACTGGAAATGCGCTGGACCTTCAGCCGCGAGCAGTTCGAGCTGGCCACCATCGACCAGCTCGCCGCCCGCTTCAATGAGCAGTTGCAGGTGCTGATCGACCATTGCTGCCAAGGCGGTGCGATGGGGGTGACGCCCTCCGACTTCCCGTTGGCGACCATCGATCAGGCCCAACTCGATGCGCTGGACGTACCGGCCAGTGAGATCGAAGACCTCTACCCGCTATCGCCGATGCAGCAGGGCATGTTGTTCCACAGCTTGCTGGAGCAGGGCACCGGCGAATACATCAACCAGTTGTGCGTGGACGTCGAGGGTTTGGATGTCGAACGTTTCCGCGACGCCTGGCAGGCAGCGGTGGACAGCCACGACATCCTGCGCAGTGCCTTCGTCTGGGAGGGCGGCGGCCAACAGCTGCAGATCATCCATCGTCGTGTGCCGCTAGATTTCACCTGCCATGACTGGCGGGGCCGTGATGACCTGGCCACGGCCCTGGAGGCACTGGCCGAACAGGACCGCGCCCGTGGCTTCGAGCTGCGGCGCCCTGGGCTGCTGCGCTTGATCCTGGTGCGCACCGGCGAGCATCGCCAGCACCTGATGTTCACCAACCACCATATCCTGATGGACGGCTGGAGCAGTTCGCAGCTGCTCGGCGAGGTGATGCAGCGCTATCACGGGCAGGTGCCGGAGCGCCCGGCGGGGCGGTACCGTGATTACATCCAGTGGCTGCAAGCGCGCGAGGCCGACAGCAGCGAGCGTTTCTGGAAAGAACGCTTGGCCGAGTTCGAGGCACCGACCCTGCTTGCCCGCATGGACGTCGAGCCTGTCACTGGCAGCGGTTATGCGCTGTTGCACCACACTTTCGACAGTGCGGCGACCCAGCGCCTCAACACGTTCGCTCGGCAACAGAAAGTCACCCTCAACACCTTGGTGCAGGCTGCCTGGCTGCTGTTGTTGCAGCGCTATACCGGCCAGGACTGCGTGACCGTCGGCACCACCGTGGCCGGTCGCCCGGCCGACCTGCCAGGCGTTGAAAGCCAGCTGGGCCTGTTCATCAACACCTTGCCATTGGTGGCCAGCCCGCGTGCGCAGCAGACCGTGGCGCAATGGTTGCATGGGCTGCAGGTGCTGGGCCTGGCCATGCGTGAGCACGAGCACAGTGCACTGTTCGAGGTGCAAGGTTGGGCCGGACGCAGTGGCGAGGCGTTGTTCGACAATATCCTGGTGTTCGAGAACTTCCCGGTGTCCGAGGCTCTGGAGCGGGGAGCGCCAGAGGGCCTGCACTTCGGTCCGGCGCGCCACAGCGACCTTACCAGTTACCCGCTGACCTTGGGCGTGACCTTGGGCGACAACCTGGCCCTGCACTATAGCTTCGACCAGGCCCACTTCAGTGCCGAGCGTATCCGCCGTATCAACGAGCACATGGTCCAGTTGCTGGGTGCCTTGGCCGAGAACCCGCAGCGTGCCTTGGGCGAACTGCCGATGTTCGATGCGGCCGAGCGCGAGCGCATCGTGGCGCAGTGGAACGC
>NZ_JBICII010000083.1:0-165735 GCF_043101865.1 Pseudomonas sp. zjy_15 | reverse complement strand
AACCGAACGAAAAACCGGAGGCGGCTATGAGCCTCTGACCAACCGGGTAATGCCACCGGGGCGCTAGGCGCTCCAACCCCTGCTAGTGAACATTGACCCTAGGTAAGACCGTCGCAGACCGATGCCTCCGCTCCTACAGGCCTGATAGTGGCCTCAATGTGAACGGCACACTGCGAGCTCACCACGATGTTGGCCAGAAGCAAAAAGCTTCCTCGAATAGGCCTGATACATAGATGCAACCGGGTTCCTATGTTCAAAAAGCAGCTAGACAGTGTTGGCGAGTCCATACATAGGAGCGGGTTCACCCGCGAACACGGGCGAAGCCCGTGCCATTCACCCTAAAGTCTGTTTCGCAGGCAATCCCGCCCCACTCAGATGATGCAATCACCCATAAAAAAACCCGCCACAAGGGCGGGTTTTTTTACAGCTATCCGAATTACTCCGGACGAACCTGTGCAGCCTGCATGCCCTTCTGGCCGCGCTCGGCGACGAAGGAAACAGTCTGGCCTTCTTTCAGGCTCTTGAAGCCGTCAGATTCGATGGCTTTGAAGTGTACGAACAGGTCGTCGCCGCCGCCTGCTGGGGTGATGAAGCCGTAGCCTTTCTCATCATTGAACCATTTGACGGTGCCTTGTTGGCGATTGGACATGGGTGAATCTCCAGAACATTTAGTTTTTTCATTGGTGCAATGCGGCCGAGGCTACGGAGCACGGGATACATCATAGTCTAATTCTGCGCATCTAGCGCCTTTTACCTTCGCAGGATATTGATCCAGCTCAAAGAATGGCTGGTCGTCGCTGGCTTTAAGGTTTCAGCTCTTCGGTGCGCAGGCCTGTTTTACCACCATCTGCGCCCTCTGCATCAGCTTGGCGTCAACGCCGTCTTTGCTGTCGAGGTCGGCAATCTCGGCGTCGGTAAAGTTCTTTTTGATGGCTTGCGCGCCACAGTCGCAGTGCTTTTTCGCGGTGGCAGCGTCAACGCCCTGGCCGCTGGCCACTTGCGTGCACTGGGTCATGTAGCCGGCCTCCTTCCCGGGGGGAAAGTTGCCGGCGTTCGCAGCCACGGGCAGCAGCAGGGCGCCAGCGGCCGCCAGGGCCAGAAGAGACGGAACTCGCATCACCAGTTACTCCTTGGGTTAAGGTCTCATCAAGAGTAGGTTGCTTCCCAAAGTCTGAGCGGTATTTTTCCGCGTTAGTTCACCGCTGCGGTGCAATTTCCAAATATTTCTGCCTGGGGTGCAACCCCCGTGCTAGCATGCTCGGCTCGCGGTCGCGCTGTTGCCGGCTGCAGCTATCTTTTTTCTTTCCAGTCACTCTGGTTCGTCCCTGACAAGCCGAAAGGCTTCTGCCACTGTGGGGCAGGCTTCCTTTTACCGGAAGGCAGGTCGGATCTTGTACTGGCTCATCCCAACCCACGTGACCTTTGGTAGGGGTCACCACTAGGAGAGGAGGCGCCATGCCCGTTATTACTCTTCCCGATGGCAGTCAACGTTCGTTCGATCACGCCGTATCCGTAGCCGAAGTAGCCGCTTCCATCGGCGCTGGCCTGGCCAAGGCCACCGTTGCCGGCAAGGTCGACGGCAAGCTGGTCGATGCGTGTGACCTGATCAGCAACGACGCCACCCTGCAGATCATCACCCCTAAAGATGAAGAGGGACTGGAGATCATCCGTCACTCGTGCGCCCACTTGGTTGGCCACGCCGTGAAGCAGCTGTACCCGACCGCCAGGATGGTGATCGGCCCGGTCATTGACGAAGGCTTCTATTACGACATCGCCTACGAGCGCCCCTTCACCCCAGAAGACATGGCCGCCATCGAAAAGCGCATGATGGAGCTGATCGAAAAAGACTACGACGTGGTCAAGAAAATGACCCCGCGCGCCGAAGTCATCGATGTGTTCAAGGCCCGTGGTGAAGACTACAAACTGCGTCTGGTCGAAGATATGCCGGATGAACAGGCCATGGGTCTGTACTACCACGAAGAATACGTCGACATGTGCCGTGGCCCGCACGTGCCGAACACCCGCTTCCTCAAGGCATTCAAGCTGACCAAGCTGTCCGGCGCCTACTGGCGTGGCGATGCCAAGAACGAGCAACTGCAGCGCGTGTACGGCACGGCCTGGGCTGACAAAAAGCAGCTGGCTGCGTACATCCAGCGCATCGAAGAAGCCGAAAAACGCGATCACCGCAAGATCGGCAAGCAACTCGACCTGTTCCACCTGCAGGAAGAAGCCCCGGGCATGGTGTTCTGGCACGCCAACGGCTGGACCGTCTACCAGGTACTCGAGCAGTACATGCGTGGCGTGCAGCGCGAAAACGGCTACCAGGAAATCAAGACCCCGCAGGTTGTCGACCGCATCCTGTGGGAGCGTTCCGGCCACTGGTCCAACTATGCCGAAAACATGTTCACCACTTCGTCGGAAAGCCGTGACTACGCGGTAAAGCCGATGAACTGCCCGTGCCACGTGCAGGTGTTCAACCAGGGCCTGAAAAGCTACCGCGACCTGCCGCTGCGTCTGGCCGAGTTCGGTGCCTGCCACCGTAACGAGCCGTCCGGCGCACTGCACGGCATCATGCGCGTGCGTGGCTTCGTACAGGACGATGCGCACATTTTCTGCACCGAAGATCAGGTGAAGAAAGAAGCCGCCGACTTCATCAAGCTGACCCTGGACGTGTACAAGGACTTCGGTTTCAGCGACATCGCCATGAAACTGTCCACTCGTCCGGCCAAGCGTGTCGGTTCCGAAGAGTTGTGGGACCGTGCTGAAACTGCGCTGGCCGACGCCCTGAACGAATCCGGCCTCGAGTGGGAGTACCAGCCAGGCGAGGGCGCCTTCTACGGCCCGAAAATCGAGTTCACCCTGCGCGACTGCCTCGGCCGTAACTGGCAGTGCGGTACCCTGCAGTACGACCCGAACCTGCCAGAGCGTCTGGATGCCAGCTATATTGCCGAAGATAACAGCCGAGTACGCCCGGTCATGCTGCACCGCGCCATCCTCGGTTCGTTCGAGCGCTTCATCGGCATGCTGATCGAGCACTACGCTGGCGTGTTCCCGGCGTGGCTGGCCCCAACCCAGGCGGTGATCATGAACATCACCGACAAACAGGCCGATTTTGCCCTCGAGGTTGAGAAATCTCTGAACGGAAGCGGTTTCCGTGCCAAGTCGGACTTGAGAAATGAGAAGATCGGCTTTAAAATCCGCGAGCATACTTTGCTCAAGGTCCCGTACCTTTTGGTTATAGGGGACCGCGAAGTCGAAACGCAAACCGTCGCTGTGCGTACTCGCGAAGGTGCAGACCTGGGCTCCATGCCCGTCGCCCAATTCGCTGAGCTGCTGACACAAGCGGTTTCCCGGCGTGGTCGCCAAGAATCGGAGTAATGACTATTAAGCGTGAAATGAGAAACGATAAGCGTGCTGTACCGAAGGCCCCGATCAACGAGAATATCTCGGCCCGCGAGGTTCGGTTAATTGGCGCAGACGGCGAGCAGGTTGGCATCGTCTCGATTGATGAAGCGCTGCGTATCGCTGATGAAGCGAAGCTGGACCTGGTAGAAATCTCTGCAGACGCGGTACCGCCCGTCTGCAAGGTCATGGACTACGGCAAGCACCTCTTCGAGAAGAAGAAGCAGGCTAACGAAGCCAAGAAAAACCAGAAGCAGATCCAGATCAAAGAAATCAAGTTTCGTCCAGGGACGGAGGATGGGGATTACCAGGTAAAACTACGCAACCTGGTACGTTTCCTTACCGATGGGGACAAGGCCAAGATCTCTCTGAGATTCCGTGGTCGTGAGATGGCCCACCAGGAGCTGGGCATGGAGCTGTTGAAGCGGGTCGAAGCCGACCTCGCCGAATACGGCACCGTTGAGCAGCATCCGAAGATGGAAGGACGCCAGCTTATGATGGTCATCGCCCCCAAGAAAAAGAAGTAATCTCCCGGGCACGGCAGGCCTGATGATTATGTGTAATTTTATCGAATGCGGAGTTCCAACATGCCAAAAATGAAAACCAAGAGCGGTGCTGCGAAGCGCTTCCTGAAGACAGCTTCGGGCTTCAAGCACAAGCACGCTTTCAAGAGCCACATCCTGACCAAAATGTCGACCAAGCGTAAGCGTCAACTGCGCGGTGCCAGCTTGCTGCACCCGTCCGACGTCGCAAAAGTCGAGCGCATGCTGCGCGTTCGTTAATTCTGGTTAAGATAGAGGAAGTTACTCATGGCTCGTGTTAAGCGCGGCGTTATCGCTCGTAAGCGTCACAAAAAAATTCTGAAACTGGCTAAAGGTTACTACGGTGCACGTTCGCGCGTATTCCGTGTAGCCAAGCAAGCGGTCATCAAGGCAGGCCAATACGCCTACCGCGACCGTCGCCAGAAGAAGCGTCAGTTCCGCGCACTGTGGATCGCTCGTATCAACGCCGGTGCCCGCACCAACGGTCTGTCCTACAGCCGTCTGATTGCTGGCCTGAAAAAGGCTTCGATCGAAATCGACCGTAAGGTTCTGGCTGATCTGGCAGTGAACGAAAAAGCGGCGTTTGCTGCGATTGTCGAGAAAGCTAAAGCCGTTCTGGCTTAAGTACCCGCGACAATCACCCGGCGGTGCTAGCGCTGCCGGGCATTGAACGTCATCGATAGGGGAAGAGCCTTCAAAGCTCTTCCCCTATTTTCGTATCTGGAGTCTGTACATGGAAAACCTGGATGCGCTGGTCTCCCAAGCCCTAGAGGCCGTGGAACGCGCTGAAGACATCAACGCCCTGGAACAGATCCGGGTTAATTATCTCGGCAAGAAGGGCGAGCTGACCCAGGTGATGAAGACCCTGGGCAACCTGCCAGCCGAAGAGCGGCCGAAAGTCGGCGCGCTGATCAATGACGCCAAAGAGCGCGTCACCGTTGTGCTCAATGCCCGCAAGGCAGCCTTTGAAGAAGCGGAGCTCAGCGCTCGCCTGGCTGCCGAATGCATTGACGTCACCCTGCCAGGCCGCGGCCAGGCCACCGGTGGCCTGCACCCGATCACCCGTACACTCGAGCGCATCGAGCAGTTCTTCACCCACATTGGCTACGGCATTGCCGAAGGCCCAGAGGTGGAAGACGACTACCACAACTTCGAAGCGCTCAACATCCCTGGCCACCACCCGGCGCGGGCGATGCACGACACCTTCTACTTCAATGCCAACATGCTGCTGCGTACCCACACCTCGCCGGTGCAGGTGCGGACCATGGAGTCCACCCAGCCGCCCATCCGCATTGTGTGTCCGGGCCGCGTATACCGCTGCGACTCGGATATCACCCACTCGCCGATGTTCCACCAGGTCGAAGGCCTGCTGGTCGATCGCGATATCAACTTCGCCGACCTCAAGGGCACCATCGAAGAATTCCTGCGCGTATTCTTCGAGAAAGAACTGGCGGTCCGTTTCCGCCCATCGTTCTTCCCCTTCACCGAGCCGTCTGCAGAAGTCGACATCCAGTGCGTGATGTGTTCCGGCAACGGCTGCCGCGTGTGCAAGCAAACCGGCTGGCTGGAAGTGATGGGCTGCGGCATGGTGCACCCGAACGTGTTGCGCATGTCCGGCATCGACCCAGAAGAGTTCCAGGGCTTCGCCTTCGGCATGGGTGCCGAGCGCCTGGCCATGCTGCGTTATGGCGTCAACGATTTGCGTCTGTTCTTCGACAACGACCTGCGGTTCCTAGCCCAATTCCGCTAGGCCCAATCGACGCAACTTTCAGGAGAACAGCATGAAATTCAGTGAACAGTGGCTGCGCGGTTGGGTCAACCCGCAAGTCTCCCGTGACGAACTGGTCGCCCGCCTGTCCATGGCCGGCCTCGAAGTTGACAGCGTTACCCCCGCTGCCGGCCAGTTCAGCGGCATCGTCGTGGGCGAAATTCTCGCCACCGAGCAACACCCGGACGCCGACAAGCTGCGCGTGTGCCAGGTAAGCAGCGGCCAGGAAACCTTCCAGGTTGTGTGCGGCGCCCCTAACGCCCGCCCAGGCATCAAGATCCCGTTCGCCATGATCGGTGCCGAACTGCCAGGCGACTTCAAGATCAAGAAGGCCAAGCTGCGCGGTGTCGAGTCCTTCGGCATGCTGTGCTCGGCTGCCGAACTGCAGATCAGCGAAGAAAACGACGGCCTGCTGGAACTGGCTGCCGACGCTCCGGTTGGCGAAGACATTCGCACGTACCTGAGCCTGGATGATGCCAGCATCGAAATCGGCCTGACCCCGAACCGCGGCGACTGCCTGTCCATCGCCGGCCTGGCCCGCGACGTCAGCGCCCTCTACGACACCCCGGTCACCCGCCCGGTGGTGCCAGCCGTAGCGGCCGCCCATGACGAAGTGCGCCCGGTCGAAGTCAGCGCCCCGGCTGCCTGCCCGCGCTACCTGGGCCGCGTTATCCGTAACGTCGACCTGAGCAAGCCAACCCCACTGTGGATGGTGGAGCGCCTGCGCCGCAGCGACGTTCGCAGCATCGACGCCGCCGTCGACGTCACCAACTACGTGATGCTCGAACTCGGCCAGCCGATGCACGCCTTCGACCTGGCAGAAATCAACGGCGGCATCCGCGTGCGCATGGCCGAAGAGGGCGAAAAGCTCGTCCTGCTCGACGGCCAGGAAGTTGCCCTGCGTGCCGACACCCTGGTCATCGCCGACCACACCCGCGCCTTGGCCATCGCCGGCGTCATGGGTGGCGAGCACAGCGGTGTGAATACCGAAAAAACCCGCGACCTGTTCCTGGAAAGCGCCTTCTTCGAGCCGATTTCCGTTGCCGGCAAAGCCCGTTCCTACGGCCTGCACACCGATGCCTCGCACCGCTACGAGCGCGGCGTCGACTCGCAACTGGCCCGCGAAGCCATGGAGCGCGCCACGCAGTTGCTGCTGGACATCGTTGGCGGCGAAGCCGGCCCTGTGGTCGAAGCGGTCAGCGAACAGCACCTGCCACAAGTAGCCCCGGTTACCCTGCGCGCCGAACGCATCACCCAGATGCTTGGCATGGAAATGGACCCAGCCCAGGTCGAGCAGTTGCTCAACGCCCTCGAGCTGACCACGACCAAGAGCGGGGAAGGGCAGTGGACCGTCAGCGTACCAAGCCACCGCTTCGACATCAGCCTGGAAGTGGACCTGATCGAAGAGCTGGCCCGCCTGTACGGCTACAACAACCTGCCGGTTCGTTACCCGCAAGCCCGCCTGGCCCCACAGGGTAAGCCGGAAACCCGCGGTGACCTGCCGACCCTGCGCCGCCTGCTGGTTGCCCGCGGCTACCAGGAAGCCATCACCTACAGCTTCATCGACCCGAAACTGTTCGAACTGTTCAGCCCGGGCGTAGAGCCGCTGCTGCTGGCCAACCCCATCTCCAGCGACATGGCCGCCATGCGCGCCTCGCTGTGGCCGGGTCTGGTCAAGGCACTGCAGCACAACCTGAACCGCCAGCAAGACCGCGTGCGCCTGTTCGAAAGCGGCCTGCGCTTCGTCGGCCAGCTGGGTGACCTGCAGCAGCAGCCAATGATTGCCGGCGTCATCACCGGCAGCCGCCTGCCAGAAGGCTGGGCCAACGGCCGCGACGGCGTCGATTTCTTCGACGTGAAAGCCGACGTGGAAGCCCTGCTGGGTTACTCCGGCGCCCTGAGCGACTTCACCTTCAGCGCCGGCAAACACCCAGCCCTGCACCCGGGCCAGACCGCTGCCATCGAGCGCGACGGCAAGCTGGTCGGCTACCTCGGCGCCATCCACCCGGAGCTGGCCAAAGCCCTGGGCCTTGACCGCCCGGTGTTCCTGTTCGAGCTGGTGCTGGGCGACGTGGTCGAAGGCCGCCTGCCGAAATTCAGCGAACTGTCCAAGTTCCCGGAAACCCGTCGTGACCTGGCTTTGATCGCAGGACGTGATGTGGCTTCTAGCGCGGTGCTTGAATTAATTCGTGACAATGCAGGCGAATGGCTCACAGACCTCAGGCTGTTTGATGTGTACCAAGGTAAAGGCATTGATCCTGATAGAAAAAGCCTTGCCGTCGGCTTGACCTGGCAGCATCCATCGCGCACTCTTAACGACGATGAGGTGAACACTACCCTGCAAAACATCCTCACCTCGCTCGAACAAAGGTTGAACACCACGTTAAGGAAATAACGGCATGGGTGCTCTGACGAAAGCTGAGATGGCCGAAAGGCTGTACGAGGAGCTGGGGCTTAACAAGCGTGAGGCCAAGGAGCTGGTCGAGCTGTTTTTCGAAGAAATTCGGCACGCACTTGAAGAGAACGAGCAGGTCAAGCTGTCCGGTTTCGGCAACTTCGACCTTCGCGACAAACGCCAGCGGCCGGGCCGTAACCCCAAGACAGGGGAAGAGATCCCGATCACCGCACGGCGCGTCGTCACCTTTCGTCCAGGGCAGAAGTTGAAGGCCCGGGTTGAGGCCTATGCTGGAACCAAGCCATAACGACGAACTGCCCCCCATACCGGGCAAACGCTACTTCACCATTGGTGAAGTGAGCGAGTTGTGTGCCGTAAAGCCACACGTGCTGCGGTATTGGGAGCAGGAGTTCGACCAGTTGAACCCTGTGAAGCGGCGGGGGAACCGGCGGTATTACCAGCGCCAGGATGTGCTGATGATCCGCCAGATTCGTGCGCTGCTGTATGATCAGGGGTTCACCATTGGCGGGGCTCGGTTGAGGCTCTCCAGTGATGAGGCTAAGGATGAATCCAGCCAGTACAAGCAACTGATTCGGCAGATGATTGTTGAGTTGGAGGATGTGTTGGTGGTGTTGAAGAAGTAAGCCGGGTTTCTGATGAATGGAAAATTTTTTGAGAAAAAGCTTTCATTTATCAGAGGGTTAGGGTACATTCTTCAACGTTCTCGGCAAGATTGAGAACATGCTTCAAAGCCCAGTCGGGGCGTAGCGCAGCCCGGTAGCGCACTTGCATGGGGTGCAAGGGGTCGAGTGTTCGAATCACTCCGTCCCGACCATATATTTCAACGACTTAGCCACCTTCGGGTGGCTTTTTCGTTTCTGGGCATAGTGACTTTTCGAGTGACTTCGCCTTTTCATCACCCAATTCTCCTCTTCAGTATTGTCAGCACAGGTCCGCGTGAATCTGTGGCCGATACCTTGTTTGCTGCCTCGATCAGTTGACCGATCTCCGCGCCGGAGTAGTGACTGGTCACGCTGCCGTTCTTGTGACCCAGAAGCGACTTGCGATCTTCTTCTGAAACACCGGCTGCCTTCAGGCGCCTGCCGAAGGTATGCTTAAGGTCGTGAATCCTGATAGAAGCGAACCCAGGGTGTGCCGGCCGTAGATGCTGCTCCTGCCAGAGCTTTGCCGCGCGCACCCGCGCTTTCTTCCAGGCCGAATCGTTCATCCTGTGCATCGCGGTGCCGTTGTAGGGGAACACCCATTCCCGTGAAAGCCCGCGCTGCTTCTCTATGATCGACCTGGCCACGTCGTTCAGCACTACCAGACGCTCGTCCCGGTTCTTGACCCCGGAGTTCTCATGCCTGCCGCCGAACTCGGCCGGTATGAGGAACACACTGGTGCCCAGCTCTGGCACCGAGATCTCCCAATCCCACCTCAGTTTGCAGACCTCCTGCTCGCGGCAGCCCGTGTTTACCTTGAACAGGGCCATCCGCTGCAAATGGTCTGGCAATTCACCGAAGAGAACCGATTGCTCCTCCCATGACATGGGGTAGGGCTTTCGGCTCGCCTTCTTCTCTTCCAGCTTGGTTAGCAGCGGCACGCTGTCCAGCCACGGCCGGCGCTCCTCGTCCCGCCATTTCCTGCACGCCAGCGATAGAACACGGATCGCTCGCTCGATTGCGATGTTAACTGTCCTGTTGCTCACTCCCTTTTTCACCTTCCCATCCGGTAGCACTACATCGGCCTTCCTGTCGCGAATGAACGGGGCCAGGGCCTCATCATCGATATGCGTCAGCGGCAGGTGGCCGATATAGTCGTCCAGCTGGTTCAGGTACAGCGCAGTGATCCTGAATGAGGGCTGATCCTTGTGCTCGACCAAGTATTTGGCCGCTGCGGCGCTGAACGTCTTGATCTCGCGCACGCCATAGACTTTGCGCAGGCGCATCTTCTCCAGTAAATGGATCAGGTATTGCTCTGCTTCTTCCCGGTCACAAGTGCCAGTGCTCTCTTGAATTCGCTCTCCCCTGTAGATTTTGTCGATTTTCCAGATGCCGCTCGGCATTTTCTGGAGGCCTGTGATTGCCTTTTTGGCCATGGATTCTCCTTGGAGGTCACGGCCAGACGCTCGCTGCGAGGCCGATTGTTGTCTTGATCGGCGGCCTTTTCAACGGCCATCGCCTCGATGTACGCGTCGACCCAGGCGTCCAGCTCAAGTCGATCAAACCCAATGCCTTGCTTTCCAATCGGAAATTCGCGCACGAATGGGCGGACGGTGTTCTTGAATTCGTCTCTGCACATGCCGAGATATCCGGGCGCATCACCGGCCCGGATGATTCTCGGCAGCAAGCCTGGCTGCACTGCAGCAGTGGCGTTTGCCATGTGGGCCTCCTCAGGCCGTGAAGTGGTGCCCGAGCTTCGCCGCCCGGGCGGCTTCCTCGGTGCGGAACATAAGCTGGGTTCTGCTGGTGCTGCCCCAGCTGTCGTATTCAACGTCGACCCACCAGTGGCCGAACTTGCGGTACGGCTCGCCGAGGATCTTCGTGACGTAGCAGTCGATCAGGTTCATGGAAGGTCTCCACGCCGCCGATGGCGGCTGGTTGGTGGTCAGGCTGCTTTCTGTGAGTGCGCAGCGTCACGCCGGCGGCAGATTTGCACCTGCAGTCGATAGGCTCGGAAACGGCGGCCGTCACCTGGTGAAACCTCCGGAGCCAGGTTGGCCAAATCCTCTTCCAGCATGCCGAAGTAGTACAGGTGCTCTCCGTCACCCATCCACTCTGGTTGGGCTGTCGCCCAATCGCGGGCCTGAACGCACGGAAGGCAGGTCTTGAAGCTTTCCATCGAGCCTTCCCAGCAGCCAGCCACCAGCTGGTACCGTTGCCCAGGATCGATGTGCCCGCGGCATTCGCAGCAGGTATGGCGCTTCCGGGCCACGGGCTCGGTCGTGGTCTGAAAATCAGACATGGTTGCTCCTCGCCCGCGCATGTCGGCGGGCTTGAGTAGTAGGGGGAGGGGTTAGGGCATGTACATCAGGGGCAGGATCATGGCTCCACCTGCTTGCGGTAGCCGGCGTCGTACAGCGTCAATCCCATTTTGATCTGCCCGGGAGTTGGGGATTCATGCCCGGCGTCCAGGCACATTTGTCGCGCAGCCCGCTGACGCTCTTCCTCCGCCCGTTGCTCAGGAGAGCTGAGCGGCCGGAAATCGTACTCGCTGAGATGGCCGCAGTTTTCTTCGCCGCCCTCGCGATAAGTGACCAAAAACAGCTGTGCGCCCATGGCGGTGATGGTCACTTCCTGAAATCCAGGCCGAGCCCAATCTTCTGTGGAGCGCTTGTTCTTCATTTCGATCTTCTGGCCAATAGGCGGAAGACCTTCGCCATCCCAGCGCGCCGGCCGCGGCGTGATGTACTGGACCTGGCCCTGCGTGAAGTTATGCCGGTGATCGCCGGTGCCGCCGCTGTAGGGATAAGCGCGATCCTCGGCGCCGACCACGGCGTACTGGTCCATGTTGATCCACACCTCGGTGATGCCGTGATGGGCAACCAGGCCGTGGCCGTCTGCCCACTCAGGCGCATTGCTCCAATCGATCTTGCTCACAGCTGATACCTCTCATCAATCCAGCGCCCAGGCGCCAGTGCGGGTGTAGGTTCGGGTTGTGTTTCGTGCGGGGAGAGCTGGCGCTGCTGGTCGGCAACTTGCGGCATCCAGACCTTCACGCAGCTGATGGCCAGGCCGTTCAGTTCGTAACAGACGACGCCGCGCGGCTTGTCTTCGAAGGAGCGAACATTGGCTGGCAGATCCCCCGCGCTGGCGCCGGTGGCCAGCAGCAGGAGGCAGAGGGCGAGGCGGGTCATGACCTGCCCCCAATGGATGCAGCCGCCTCTACGATCGCCCGTCGGGTGGCGCGGAAAGAATCATCGCCGTGGTAGATATCGAATTCGCCGAAGCGCTCGGCATCCACGACCGTGTACGGGTCGGTGTCGCCGTCGAACGGCTCGACGATGTGGATCTGGATACCCAGGCGATCGGCACGGCCCATGATTACGGCCAAGCGCAGTGCATCGCCATCGTTGATCAGCGGGTTCCAGTGAGCACGCACACCCGACTGACCCTTCAGGCGGAAAGGCCACTTTGGATCGCGGCAGGTGCATGGCTCGATTTCAAGGCGTGCTGCCTTGGCGGCCAGCTTGAGCAGTTCGAGGTCGCGTTCGTCTACTTCGGACACGGTCGTTCCTTGGCCGCCATATCGCGGCAGTGAATAGAGGGGAGAGGGGTTACAGCGTAGGAGTACAGATGTTCTCTTACGAGGCGGAGTCTACCGAGCGCATGTAGGCAGCCATGTCGCCCATCTGCTCGACGATGGCGTGTTCCTCGGCCGCTATGGCCTTGGTTATGCTGCTCTGGCGCTTATGGCACCTCCGGCAATCGACCTTGGCCCAGTCGCCTGACAGCTCGGAGGATTCCCCTAGCCAGGTTCCGCAGGGCGCTTGCTCAACGTCTTCCAGGTCGGTGGATGGTGCGAAGTGCGTTTTCACGGCGCTGGCTCCGGCTCTGCGCTGGCGGATATGGCGCAGCATTCAGCCTCAAGCGCTTCATGCTCTGGGGCGGTAAGCGCGCCGCTGCGCACGACCTTGATGAGCTGGTCGCGCAGGCTTTCAATCTCTGCACGCTGATCGCATACCACCTTCCAGTGCTTGGCGATGCCTTGGCGCAGCCGCTCAACCTCGCCAGGATCGGCGCGGACATAGAGTGGGGAAACTTCATATTCGAAACCGTCAACTAGGCAACCGCTGGCATCGGGGCTCGCCGTTGCGGCTGGCTGTCTCGAAGTCGACGATCTTGTACCAAGGCGCGTCTTCCGGCTGGCCGTACACCCGGCACCACTCCATCCAAACGATATTGACGCCCCAGTGCTTGGCCATGGCGTCGATGAAGACCAGCGTCTCCTCGCGCTCCTTGCCGGTATTTTGGAAGAAGGCGTGCACATCTGCCGGGAGCTTGCCGCCGTGGGCCTCAAGGATTTTCCAGAGCATGTGCCCGCTGGTGCGGCCACCACTGACGCCGATCTGCGCCGGGCCAGTTATCTGGTAGGGGTTCATGGCAATCTCCATTGCAGGCGACGCCCTCGCCGGGGTGGCGTTACAGGGCGAAGTGGTTTATTGATTCAACCTCAATTCAGGAGGCTGTATGGATACAAACAAGCTGCTCAAATTGCTGATCGTCACCAACTTGGTCACGCTGTTGCTCGCTGGGGCGTCCGCATACTTCGCCATGGAGGCAAGGGACTCGGCAGATGACGCCTACTCGGCGGCCGAGTCGGCAAGCAACTACGCAAGCAATGTGGAAGACATCCTCAACAGCCGCTGAGTCAGCAGTGACACGCTGGGTAGGCGTCATCGTTGAATAGGGGAAGGCGCTGGCGGGCGGCGCCGTCTGGGTGAATGTGGCAGGCAGGTGATATGCTTCGCCGCTTACCAAACAAGGAGAGTGGTATGCGGTTTAGAGAAAGGTTCGGAACCATGCAGGAATGGCTCACACCGAAGCGTTTGCGCCGTATCGGCTTTGCGCTGTTGGCGATATGGGGTGGCCTATCTGCGATGTATCCAGGCCAGCACCTTGCCTGGCTGGTTGTGCTCGCGTCATGCATTTTGGCGTCGGCGTACATCCCAAACCCTATCAGGAAGCGCTGAGGCTCTGGCGGGCAGCGCCGGAGGGTCAGGCGGCGTATCGAGTCCGTAGTGCGGCGGCGATACGAGGATCCGACTGCGTCTCGGCGTAGGCAATTGCAATCCGGTGCTTGTGCTCTCGCCACGCCTGGTGCGCTTCGGAGGCGCTGGCGTGATAGCCGAGAAACTCGTGACGACCGGTGAAGGGGTTCCTGCACTGAGCCACGAACCTCTGTCGCGCCTTGTGCCAGGAAACTCCGATTGGCAGGTCGCCCCGTATCGCCTGGCTATCGACCATGAATCGGTTCAGGTCAGGCGGGATAAATGCACAAGTGTTCGGTGAATACACCTTGTTGCCTGGCACAAGCAGATCTTTGTCCAGGTGCTTGCCTTCATGATCTTGCGTGGACATCCATGCCTTGAATGACGAAAAGATGAACCAGTCGCTGGACGCCGAGCAGTCGTGATAGGTGGGGTTTCTGATCTGAAACTTCTCGCTGTAGCAGCGCTCCAGCATTCCAGTCCATGCCTTGTAGAACGGGCAGGTCCATACGGATCGTCGACGTCCGCCTACCGTTTCGGTAAGGCAGACCTGGTAGTCGGCATCGTTTGCTCCGACACCATAAACCAGCTTCAGAGCTTTGCTCATCGCGATCTCCTGATTTGTGTCGGCAGCGTCATGCCTCCGAGGAGCCGGATGCGGCATGGTGTCAAAATGGGGCGATAGGGTAGGATTGCAGGGTCTTTTCAAGGATGAATCGCAGTGAAGAAGCTCAAAGACCTAGAGGCCGCAGCAACCCGCTACCTGAGCAGATATTCCCGCAAGCAGTTTTTCTCAGTGTTCGTTGTTATCACTGCGGCCAACTACTGGCTTGCCTACAACGTCGACGGGTACAAGTCGATATGGCTGGCAATGATCGGAGGTTGGTTTTTCGGCATGACCTTTGCGCCGTTCCACTCCCAAAACAACTCGCCAAACTGACCCTTTGCCATGGTGGCAATTTGGTTTGGGATGGGGTATTACGGGTGACCGGCATGGGGCCGGATGCGAGGTGAGTATGGAAATCTATAGGCAGGGAGCTAATCGGAAGTCTGGCTGGAGCGTAATTCGCTCAAAAAAACCTGCATCCATCGCCATCAACACTGATGCAAAGGACGTATTTTTCGCAGGGCTCAATATCAGGAAGACGAGGGGCTTTGATGGTGATGGTGAATATGATCACGAGATACGGCTTTCAATCCAAGAGGTCGCGATATTCTTGGAGGCCCTTGCTAGCCGAGGTATCGAGAATCACCAGGGCGAATTAAGGGAAGGTCTCAAGAGTTCAGCCGGAGCCCTAAATCGACTGTTGATGGTTGCCAGTGGCCTTGAAATCAAAATCGCGAAGTAGCCAGCCCGCTAGAGTATTTTGGTCAAATCCCCTCACTTACGTTTCAGAGCCTCTCAAGGTGTCGCACACCAGTAATAGAACGCCAGCGTCGTCAGGGTCGTCGCCCAGCATCAGGTCTGGCGCGCGCAGCTCGCGGCTGATGCGGAACTGATCGAGCCGCCGCGCCACAAAATCCGACACAACGATTTCGTGGCGCGGCGCACTGAGGAAGTGGAGGGCCGCTTCAGGCCCTAATTCATGGATGCGGTGGATGAGCAGGGTCATGGCTTCGCCGTTTTCCTCGACGCTGGCCCAGGCCTTTATCTCGGCTAGTGCCTGTCTAGTCCCTGGTCGAACCTTCAAGCGCAGGTCTTCTTCCTGCAACCGTGCGGATTTGGCGCGGCGCTTCTCGTCGCGCTCCTTGGGTGACATCGCCATACGGCACCTCCATGATTCCGCTGGGCGGGATGTGTATGTGCAGCTGGCGGCGACGCTGCTGCGTTAGCTTCTGGATGCGTCTCATGGGTGGCACACCTCAATGGGCGTTTTCTTCGTCGAGCCAGACGGCATAACCACCAGTAGACGCTTGTTTCCTCGGTATACGCCCCAAGGCTGACCAGTGGATCTGGCCATGGCCGCCGCGTACTTCACGGCGGGCACAGGCTGAGACATGGTGGCGATCATGGCCTACCCCCGATTCCGCTGGAGCGGGAAGTCAATGTCGAACTCGGCAATGATGCGCGCGAACCTGCAGTTACCGATGCCCAGCTCCAAAGTCACGCCCCACCGGGACATGCCGGTATCACGCAGGGCAACGATCTTGTCGGCGAGATCACGATCCTCCTGGCTCGGTTCGGCTTTTGCCTTCGCCGGTGTGGCCGGCTTCGGCGGGCTGAAGAACCTGAATCCTCCCCGCGCCGCTACGCCCCAGAGAGCGGTCTTGGTTTCGCCCAGGAGCTTTGCAACCTCGCCACAGGTCATGGTCTTGGCGAGCTCTTCTACCTGAGCTGTGCGTGCCTTGGCGCGGCTTTTACGCTCGCCGCCGCGCTCCTGCTTGACTGGGGTGACCCGCTTTGGCGTCGGCTCAGGGTGATGGCGCTGCCGGAAGGGCACGTACTGGAAGCCCTCAAGCACAATGATCTGCCCGCCAGACGCGAAGAAGGCCGCTTTGGCGGCCTCCAGGTCGATTGATTGGTTCATGCTGACCTCACTTGATGCGGATTGAGCTCTCGCCGCGCTCCAAATGCGCCCAGGCTGGCTCAGGTATCAGTTCGTGTTCGCAGTCTTCGCCGGCGGCCATGCGCTTGCGGACGGCTTCGTTGTGCTCGCGATCGGCCTTGAGCTTTGCGGCGATGGCGTTCTTGTCCGGCGCGATCTTGGTTTGCACTGACGTCAGGTCGTCCGGCACCGCCTGCTCGTTGTCGACGATGACCCGCTCCTTGCCGGCGACCAGACTGATGGTGAACAGCGGGCGCTTGATCGACTTGATGTTGGCTGCATCCATATTGCGCCGCAGGTAGTCGGTGATCGCGGTCACGCTGTTGGCCTTGATGCGCTTTAGCTCGCTCAGGCGTTCGATTTCAGCGTCGATCGCACCGATGTCACCCTCGATGTTCCGACGCAGCATGACGATGTTGTCGGCCTTCACCTCGAACTCGCCCTGGATGCCGGCCATGGTGTCCTGAATGGCTTGCTTGAGGCCTTCGTCGTCGGTGTCACACATGGCTGCCAGTTCGGCCATCTGGCCGGTGAGTGCGTAGAGTTGAGTCATGCTGCAGCCTCCTGCGGATTCCCTGCTTCGAGTTTCTTCAGTTCAAGCGAGATCCGTGCGGCTCCTTTCTCGTCCTTGCGGCCGATGAGCTTGCGCACGGCATGGTCGTGGATTTTCTTGCGTTCATGCGGCGTTACCGCCTTCTGCATGGTCTCGATCGTTTCCTTGATGAAGTCCAGGCGCTCCTGTTGCTGGCGTTCAATCTCGGCCTGGCGGTCTTCGGCCTGCTCGATCGCCTGCTCGGCCTGCAGCTGCTGCACGTAGTTCACATCGTCGAACATGCCCAGGAACACGTCAGCGCTGAAGCCGAGCATGGAGAGGGCTTTCTTGATGGCGTCGGTCAGCGACTTCTTCGGCGCCTCGCCGTCGGTGGTGGTGCCGTACTTCGACTTGTAGAGATACTGCGTGCAGCCGTACTGCTCGATCTCGCCGCGCTGGCCATCCAGAACGAACCAGAACTTGATCTTGATCGTGTGGTTCAGTTCGAAGCCGAGGCTGATGCGCTTATCGCCTTCGCCGCTGAACATCTCGGCGCCCTTGTCGAAGCGCTCTTCAACCACGTTCCAGCCAAAGCCGATGCCAGCCGGACCGAAAACCTCGGTGGCCTTCATGATCATCGCGGTGCCGTTCAGGCTAGTGATCTGCTGGCCGCCGACCTTGGCGTCCTTGGTGAATCGGGTGTCGGTCGTTTGGACCTTCTCCCAGATGCTCATGTTGGTAGTGGACATTAGAAAACCTCGCGCCAGGCCGGCGCCGTCAGTTGGGATAGGGAAATGCCAGGTCACCCAGGCACGGAGGTACGCTCCAGGCCCTGGCTGCGGTGGATGGTTGCGCGCTCTCGCCGCTTACGCTCCGGGTAGGTCCGGTTATCCCCTGAGGGCCCGCCGGGCTCGGGTGCGTGTGATTCAGGAAGTGATGCTGCCGGCCAGGGCGCTGGCAAGCATGAAGAAGGTGCAGGCGAAGAGCATGGAGAAGGAGCCGCGCCAAGCTGCGATGCGGCGGGCCCGCTGGTAGGAGGTCACGCCCGAACCTCATAGCCGAAGGTGACGCCCTGCTTGGGCCGCATCCGGCGCTGGAACACTACATCGCGGCGCGCCATCAGCTCAGCGATGCCGTCGTCGATCCAAGTGGATTCCGCGTCGGCTACTTCGCTCACCGCCGGCGGCATCCGGTTGTCGTACTCAAACTGTGCTGCTCGAAGTGCGCCCAACCGACCCGCGCCACAAAATGCAAACCACGATTTCGTGGCGCGATCGATTTCCATGTCCAGCCTGGAGCTTGTCGACTTCATCAATTCGCAGCGCGAGGAAGGGGAGGCTGTTCTTGACCATGCCGACCTGATGAAGAAGGTGTCTAAGGTGCTGAAAAAAGATGCCGGAAGATTTTCCGACATCTACCTCGACTCAATGAATCGTCGCCAGAAGTGCTACCGCTTCCCGAAGCGGGAGGCGTGCTTGATGGCGATGTCCTACAGCTACGAGCTGCAGGCCAATGCGACCCCCTTTGAAACACGCGTGCGTGACCTCTACCGGCGCCATGCGGACGAGTTCACGCCGACAATGACAGCCCTGGTCAAGATGAAGACCAGAGGTGGTGAGCAAGAGGTGCGGGTTTTCAGTCTTCGTGGCGCTCACCTACTTGGGATGTTCGCCCGCACCGAGCGTGCGAAGGCCTTCAGGCGCAAAGTGCTCGATGTTCTGGACGAGCAATCTCGTCAAGGGCAGTCGCTTGGTGCCGAGTTCCAGCGAACATTGCTCGAATACAGCGGCAAGCAGGCTGTGGCAAGCCTTTGCGGAAAAGGCCTGCGCCAATGGCAGCGACAGAAGCCTCCACTTGAAGCAAAGCTGAGCGACTTGGCGTCGCAGTTGCAGCCATCACTTCCACTTCACTGACACCACCCTGACGAACGAAAGCCCGCCCAGTGCGGGCTTCGTCGTTTCTAACCAAGAGGAAACACACCATGGCCGCACGCTTCCCGCTGCCAAACGGCGCAGTGCTGGAGATCGCACGCGTCATCGGCGCTGCCGTCCCATTCACCGCGCTGACCAACGCCAAGCCACCGGTGGCCACCGCTGCAGGTCACAGCATCCAGAACGGCGATGTTCTGCTGGTCAACTCTGGCTGGGCGCTGATCAACGACCGCGCCGTAAAAGCAGCCAGTGTCGCCGCCGATACCTTCTCGCTGGGCGGCCTGGACACCAGTAACGTGGAGCGCTTCACCGCTGGCGCCGGCGTTGGCTCCGTGCTTCCCGTCTCTGACTGGGTGCAGATCTCCAAGGTCACCTCGTTCACCTCCTCGGGTGGTGAGCAGCAATATGCGACCGTTGGCTACTTGGAAGATGACGATGACAAGCAGTTTCCGACTAACCGGAACCCAACCAGCTTGTCGATTGTGGTCGAGGACCAGCCCACTGCTGCGTACGTTGAGGCCGTGGAAGGTTACGACGCGTCGAAGGAACTGGCGGTGATCCGCATGAAGCTCCGCAACGGTGACCAGATCCTGTACCCGGGCTATGTCAGCATCACCCCCGACCCGACCATGGAGCGGAACAACGTCATGACCCGAACCATCAGCGTCGGCCTCTCGGCTCGTTCGCTGCGTTACCTGGCCGGCGCGTAAGGAGCACTCATGGCAAAGATCAAAATTGCTCAGAACCCAACGTTTAGCGCCGAGGTGAAGATCCCACGCGTGGGCAGCGACCCGGTTGCGGTGGAGTTCACGTTCCGCTACTTCGATCGCACCACCCTGGCCAAGCTGTACGACGGCTGGAACCAAGCCTTCGAAGCGCACGCCGAAAAGTGCAAGACCGAAGGCGCAAGCCTCGAGCAGTTCACTGCCGGCCAGGTACAGCTGCAGGCCGATCAGATCAAGGCCGTCACCGCTGGCTGGGGCTTTGACGACAAGTTTACGGATCAGGCCATTCTCAACTTGGTGACCACTTGTGTTGGCGCCCCGCAGGCGGTGCTGGACGCCTACCAGGAAGCCTACAACCCGGCCCGCCTGGGAAACTGAAGGCGGCGGCACGGGCTTTGTACGAGCAGGGCCCGTCCGCCGAGCAGTTGGCTTTCCTCGGCCTGACCTTGGACGACATGGAAACCGAGGCGGTGGAGGTCTGGCCTGACGCATGGCCTGCCTTCTGCCTGTTCGAAGCGCTCGGCACGCAATGGCGCCTGGGGCCGGGCGGGCCCTCTGGGCTCGATTACGCTGCCATTCCTGGGACCGCCAAGATGATTGGTCTGACGAGCCGCGAGCTGTCCGAAACCTTTGATGACGTGCGCGTCATGGAGAGCGAAGCGCTGACGGTGATGGCCGAGGCAGCGGACTAGTGGAGACCATCAGGAATCAACGTGTTCGGCGGGCCTGGCTCGACCGGACGCGCCTTGTGTTGCGTCATGGGGACGCGAAGTGAAGCGGCAAGCCCGCAGGAGGAAATAATGAAAACAAAGCTGATCAATAAGCCGGTGGTTACGGAGGCTCAGGTTTACGTTTTGGCGGGCGAAGGTCGTGGTTTGAGCGATCGCCCAGTCCAATGATCGTAGGACTGAGCATTCTTCAGTCCTACGATCTACTTCTCAATTATCTATGCTGATCAAACACCCGAGTAATGCGGTCAATATCTGGCTTTGTTGGGCCGTGCTGAGGCATTGACTTAGCTACTTCGATAGCCACAGCCTTGGCGGCTTCAACCGCAGCAGTCCCCTGCGATGCCTTTAACTGTTGCAGCAAGCCAGCCAATACGCAGCTGATAGTCTGCAGGTCGTTGCCATGGGCGTTGATGGCGTCAATAACTCTTTGATCTGTCATGTAGCTTCCTTGGTAGCGGCAGCCCGGTCCGTAGGCTTTCCGGCAACGGACCGGGGCGGTTCGTTGGAGGCACAACGCTACTACGGCGAGGACTTGGCTGGTTACTGGCTTTTCGTCCAGGGTGGAGGGGGGACAGTTTGACTGTTACAGTCACGCGTTTTGAGGTCGCTTTTCAATGAAGCTGGATAAGGAGCTTGTGCGAGACGTTCTTCTGGCTGTGGAGGCTCACGACGAACCGGATCGCTGGTTGGCGATTAAGATTCCTGGGAAATCAGACATCGAGGTTTCCTACCACATCATGTTGCTGGCTGAAGCCGGCATGCTGAAGGCGGACGATGTAGGTAGCCATGATGGTTTCGAGTGGGTACCCACTCGCCTAACCTACAAAGGTCATGAATTCCTTGAGACCGTTCGTGATCCGGAAATTTGGCGTAGGACTAAGGAAGGGGCTGAGAAAGCGGGAATAGCTGGCCTTGGAATGCTCGTCGAACTCGGTAAGGCCTATGGCAAACAGCTGCTTAAAGAGCGCCTTGGCATCGATCTTCCTTGAACGACGAGACTAGCCACGCGCTGGGCTTTTTGCATCTGACAGCCAGTGGTTGGTGCTTGTGATATCGTTTTGCCTCTAAGCAGTGGAGGCGTTCGATGAAAGTCAAAAATTGGGACGGCTGGGAGCCCGAGTGGCTGAAGCTCGTAGATCATTATCAGAGCGCTCCGGCAGTACCTGGTGTATACATCATCTGTGCAGACCGTGCTATCGCGCGAGCGGTGGGCATTGACGATAACGGTATTTTGACCGTCGGAGAGTCGGACAACCTCAAGCGCCGTCTTGCAGCATTCATTCGATGTGCTCGTACGAAAGGCGCTACCGGCCACATGGCGGGATGGCGGTTCAGCTTCGCGTCGTTCGAAAAAATGTTCCCACTGGACACGCTTTGGGTCAGCTGGTATCCCACCGTCGACAAAGCAGCGGCTTACGCGAAGGAAGGCGAGATGCTGGGCCTGTATCTGGCAGAGCACTATGAACTACCCCCGTTGAACTACAAGTTCAACTGGTCTCCTCAGGAACAGTGATTTATAAGCCCAGCCCGCGCTGGGCTTTTGCATCTAATTGTATTCTATAAGTCCGAGCCATCATCCTGACTATTTAGCCGGACCTTCGCATCACTGGGGGCATGAAGTGTTCCAGCGTGATGTTTGAAATGTCGAATTGAGTATCAGTTTCAGTCGCTATGGAAGAAACTTTCACTTATCGTCATTGGACGCTGGAAAGTCGGCGGACTGGCTTGCTGGCGGCAGTTGAAGGCTTTTAGAAAGATTTGCGCTAGATTCGATCTGTAGACTGATGCTCTTAACTGTTACTTTATCGCTTTCGTGTTTTGTGGAAAATGCTGCGTATGCGCATAGCCCGATGAAGCATGCGGAAATAAACACAATGCCTGTTATTGTTATTATGGTGGCTATTTTCCTTATTTTCTGGTATCCGGGCTCGCCCTTCTTTACTAAGTCCCAAGTGGTTTTCAATAAAGGTGCGGCAGCCTCCTTGACCTTTTGAGAATGGTCCATTGCTGCTCTGTATTTTCTTTTATTGAACAGTTTTTTGGCTTTTGTAAGTGCCGCCATGAGCTTGGCTTCGTCGGAGTTTGGGTGGTCTGATATGTGTTTCGGGTTAAGCCTCAATTGTATTTTTGAAAGGTTCTCGGCGACGCGTGCATACGCATCTTTAGTTTCTTTGAACCATTCTCTCCCTAGGTCTTCTTCAGATTTCTCATCTGATTCATGCTTGTCAAACAATCGAGAACCCTGAACTCGTGAAAGTTCTTGTACTGCGGAGGTGTACTCGGAAATTTCGTCTCTTAGGCCGTTTATCCAGTCCAGGCGGAATTCGGATACTTTGTTTTCTTTTGAGCTTACTAAGTTTAAATAAGAGAAAAATCCTGCGATAAAGGCGGCGGTTATCACTCCAAAGGCTACAAATACTGTTGGTGGTATAGAGGTTATATCCATTTAGCGACCCGAAAGATTGTTCAATGATAGCGGCTAGCTGCGCGCCATCATTATGCCATCTTTTGCGCAAGGCCGAAGACTGTAAATTTATCCAATAGAAGCCTGGCGCTTGGCCGAGTTTCAAATAGGCTGACGCAGCTCAAGGAGCATCTCATCGTGCAGCTCTCTCGTGGCTGGGTAGACCATGCAGCGTTCAAGAAAGATTTTTTCATGCTTCTGAATGAGGCAAGGTGCCTAGGCTCGACCGATATTGTCACGGTCCTACCGCTCTGAGTGTCAGTCACTTCCAAGTGGTAACGCCGAATCAACCTGTCGTCTCGCTTGGTGACTCCGAGGCATTTGAAGGTGATGGTGGGGTCGGTCATGTTATTCCAGTGGAAGCAGGTGTTTCAGTAGGTCGGCAAAGGCCCAAAGCAACGTCCCGATTGAGGCAATAAAAAACTGGTGTTTTTTAATTTTTTCAGACGTTGTTTTTTTTGCTAGCTCTTTAACTTCTTTAACTCGTCGCCTAAGCTCCTTGAGTGTGACTTCATCGATTTGGTCTTCGTTGAGGTTGGGGTGAATTCCATACTTGTACGGTTTTTTTCTGACTTGGCTTGATACGGTTTCTAAATTTATTGATTCAGCAATTGCCATGGCTTTGTTTATAATGTTTTCTGGTAGGCCAGTTAACTCAAATAGCATGGCAAGGCAGACTAGAAAGGCTCCAAATCTGGCAAGCCACAGCCAGTCCTTATACCAGATGCTAAGTGCGGTACCGCTTAAAAGCACAGCAATTAGAATCGAGTAGGTAGCTACTAACTGACTTCTAGGGATTTTAAATGCTTTCTTTGCTATTTTATCCATTGATAGGGTTATTTCGCTTTTAATCTGGGGTTCTACGATTGTGTTAAGGTCCGTCGCAAGGCATGGCTCAGGCTCTTTACTTGGTTTCGGGCATGCTACTGCCAGGCATCATGCTCTTCGCACCAGTCGTGGAGGATGATGATCTGCTCCAGCTCGTACGAAGCGCGGAAGAGGTCACCCGCCTGTCCCTTGCCTGAGAAGTCTCCCAGTGAGTTCATGACGGCGCAGTTCAGCAGGAACTCGTGCGCCATATCGTTTCGATAGGCAACAACACTCTCCAGCAGAGCAATGAAGTCTTTCCTCACACCTTTAGCATCAAGCTCATTTTTCGTACGTCCGAGAGTCCAGCGCTCCATGGCTTCAAGTGGTGCCTGATACCGTCGATGGAGCAGTCCTTTGAGGCCAAACTCAAGCAGCTGCGCTTTGCCCATGTACATCGCATATTGCTCAAGGAAACTGAGTCCTTTCTGTTCATCCAGTTTTGCGAACACCTTCTCTTGAATTTCTTTTTTCGATAGCGGTTGGGGATCGCTCATGATCGTCCTTGGAGATGCATGAAATTATGGACCGGAGTTTGGTTGGGCTGGGCTTACTCGCCGTCATCCGGCTCCCGGCTGTCCTTGATCTGGCGCTTCAGGCTGGCGGCGAATTCGGGGCTTTCTTTGATCATTCGCAGCCCCCAAGCGATGGTTTCAGACAGAATCTCGCCCACAGGTTTACCTGATTCGCGGGCCGCCTCCTGCATTTGATCGAATGTTTTGCGGTCGAGCGAAATCGGCATCTCATCGCCGTCGGGGCTCTCGAGAATGATGGGGACGCTATCTGGTTCGGGTTCGTGTCCCTGCAGCTCATCGACGCTCACGTCCAGTGCCTTTGCGAGGCGCATGAGTATCTTCAGACGCGGAGAGGACTGTCCCGATTCATACTTGGAGATCATGGACCACGCTACTCCAGCCGAAGAGCCGAGCTGACGCTGTGTCAGACCCCTCTTAGCACGCAGGTGCGCGAGGGTTTCTGCGAATGTGCCTTTCATTCATTCCAGCCTTACTAGTGCCTTACGTATGCGTTTCTTACGGTCTTGCTGCCTTACGGTCTTGCTGCCTTACGGTCTTGCTATGTCCGAGGATGTTTCATCCTCGGACAAGAGGGTACGCCGCTAGAAACGTACAATGCAACAAACGAAACATTGTTGTTGACAGACGACACAAATGAATCGAAACTACACAAACGACACATCAGCAAGGAGCTTGGGATGCACGCTATAAAAGAGAAGAAAGTGGTGGGTGTGCGGCTACTGGATCAGATGCGCGAGACCCTTGTGCGCAGCGCTGAGCATAACGGCCGGAGCCTGAGCGGAGAGATTGTCTTCCGGCTCAGAAAATCTCTGGAGCAGGAGATGCAGGATGAGCAAAAGCAGCGGGCATGAAAAAGCCCCAAGCGTTGCAGCGCTTAGGGCTTCGAGAAACGAGATCAACTTCGAGGAAGAAATCGTCATGGGCGATATTAGCACAGCTGCATCCAGTGTCATCCCGTTCCGCTCAGCAAAGCTTCTGCTCGTTGAGCGCGACGGTCAGCCATTCATTCCAATGAAGCCAGTGGTGGAAGGCATGGGCCTGGATTGGAAGAGCCAGCATGCAAAGCTTCAAGGCGGCCGGTTCAATTCAGTTATGGTGATGATCACCACAACTGGTGCCGATGGTAAGCAATACGAAATGGCATGCCTCCCTCTGCGTAAGCTCGCTGGCTGGTTGATGTCGATTCATGCAAGCAAGGTTCGCCCCGAGCTGCGTGATGGCGTGATCGACTACCAGAACGAATGCGACGACGCACTATGGTCCTACTGGAATGAAGGTCGCGCGGTGAATCATCGCGAGAAGAACCAACGGATGACCCTGCTCGGTCAGACCATTGGCACCGATGGATTCCACATGCTCGGCGCAATTGTTAAGGGCAAGGTAGCGGCCCTGCCTGTCCCCATTCAGCGGCGCGCTACAGCAAAGATCTGGTCCCAGGTGCATGCTGCCTTCGGCGTTCGATCAGCCGCAGACATTCCTGCCGAGCACCTGGATGGCGCTCGAAACTTCATTGCCGCTTATGCGGTGGTTGAAGGTGAGTTCGTACCGAGGCGCGAACAGGTCCAAATCGTGGGCGGCCCGCAAAAGCGCTATCTGGTCTCGTTCGATCACAAGGGCGAGCAGCGTGTCGAAGAGGTAGCTGACGATGCCTGCGTGCTGTCGACACGCGACCTCATCAAGGGCATGGTCATGTCACCAGGCGATATCCCCGTATCGACCCCGGATATGTTCGAGTTTCTGATGGCGGCAGTTGTGAACCTTCGCGGTCGATTCGAGTACATGGCACGTAAGGTTGGTTAGTGGTCGCGCCTATGGTGCGATATGGATCTTAGCGGCATCGAGAGGGCACCTTCGGGTGCCTTTTCTTTTGGCCGGCGCTACTCAGTTTTGCGCTGAAACGACGCGATGGTAGATTGCCCTCATCAACAAGGAGGGTGGGCATGAAGCGTTTGGCATTGGTGGCGCTGGCTGGGCTGGTCCTGGTTGGCGGAGGGCAGAAAGTACTGGCAGTAACGATCAATGATTCGATCGATAGATTTTCTGGAGTGAGGACAATTTCTTGGGAGCCAATTCCCTCGAGAGCGGAAGAATTCGTGCTGACGAGCTCTCTGTACAAGGGCAAGGAGGCTAAGGTGTCCAGGCTTAGCGTCGAACTCCTAACCTACGCCCACTCGCAGCAGTACGAATCCTGTACGTGTGATGTTTGACAGCTACTTGGCCGCCACCTACGAGGATGGCGGGCGCGGTCCTGCGCGCTTCGATTGCTGGGGAATGGCCAGAGCGGTGCGTCATGAGGTGTACGGCCTGCGGCTGCTACCGAGCTGGGGCTATGTCCGAAACACCATGCCCATGGAGTTCACCCGAGCGGTCAACCATGAAGCCGCTGGCATGGAGCGGTGCGAGCCGGAGGTCGGCGCTATCGCCTGCGTCTGGCGGGGCGATATCTGCATCCACGTTGCGCTGATCGTTGAGGCCGAAGGCCGGCTGCATGGCCTGGAGATGAAGCCCTCCGGGGCGACCATCAAGCCGCTTCGGCGATTTAAAGACCAGTACCTGAAAGTGAGTTATCACCGTGATCGAATTCTACCCGAGCAAGCTTGAGGGCTCTCCGCTGGAGCGCCACAGAACCGACAGGGTGATGACGATCGAGGGGTGGCTGCAGAGCAACGTGCCAGGGTATGCGCCGCGCTCGGCACCGCCCATCAGCATTGAGGTGAACGGAGTTTTCATTTCACCTGACCATTGGGGCAAGGTCGAGTTTTCCCCGATGGACACGGTCCGCATCTACCCAGAGCCCAAGGGCACAGGCCTTGAGGTGGCTGTGTGGGCTGTGGTGGCTGCCGTGGTGGCGGTCGGCGTCATCATGCTCACGCAGAAGCCGCTAGCCACCCCTACGAACAAGTCGCAAAAGGGACAGAGCCTGAACTTGGCGAAGACCACCGGCAACCAGGTGAAGGTGGGGGACATAATCCGGGAGGTCGCCGGCCGCACGCGGATCTTCCCTGACTACCTGGTGCCCCCTCGGCACTACTTCGTCAACGAAACGGAGCAGTGGGTGGAGATGCTGCTGTGCGTTGGCGTGGGTGAGTTTGAGATCAACCCGACTGACGTGAAGATCGGCGACACCCCGATCGCATCGCTCGGGAGCACCGCGCGATACCGGATCTATGGCCCAGGCGAGTCGTTGGCTGATGAGCCGGCTCGGCTCTGGTGGCACAACTCCACCGAGGTTGGGTCAACCAGCACCGGCGGGGCATCTACACCAGCACTGCGCTTGGTCTCGCTGGCACGGTGTCCGGAGGGTATTTCAGCGTGTTGGCCGCTGACGCCACGGACTACCTGATCCTCTATCGAAACGAGGCCGGGGTCGCTGTAGAGAAGAAGCGCTACCCCTCATCGCAGGCGCTGTCAGAGGTGCAGGACGTGATCCGGCAGATCGAGGCGGAAGAATCCGATGCCTTCAGCTTCGAGGATGAGTTCCGGTACATCCTGATGCGCTTGCTTCGGGACGGCACACTGGATTTGCACGGCGGCCAGCTGAGGAACAATGGCGATGGCCTGGAAGTCAGCGACCCTAACGGCTTCATCGTGGCTCGTTTCGGCTCCCTGAGCAGCTTCGTGAACGGCCTGACGTTCCAGCCCACGGAAGAGGATGGTATCGAGTTCTCTGACGAGAACCGCTTCATTGTCGGTCGGATTGCGCCCGGTACCGCCTACTTTGGCTTGCCTGCGGCTCAGGGCACGCTGACACCGATTGCTGAGGCATTGCTGGATCAACAGATCCGGACCTACTTCAAGCAGGTGCTGGGCTATGGTCAGTCGCTCGCGCGCGGGTATTTTGCAAAGCCTGCCATCTCGACTGTTCAGGAATATCAGAACGTCATGATGGCCAGCGGTGTGAAATCAAGACCTGGTGACTCTGGCTATACCCCTGACACCTTTGCTCCGTTGGTTGAATCGGACTTTGGTGATGAGGGCGAAACGCCTGTGTCAGCCCTGTGTAACGGCCTGGTCCGCCGTGCCGTAGCTGATGGTGAATCAGAGGCTGACTGGATCATGGTTGGGGCCGCAACCGGCCGCGGCGGCCGGTCGGTTGAGCAGTTGTCAGCCGCCCCCCTTGGCGAAGGCTATTACGAGAAAACCATCCAAACGGTTCGCGATGGCCTGGCCGCTGCAACGAAGCTGGGTAAGACCTACTCGGTGTGGGCGTACACCTGGGATCAGGGTGAAAGCAACTACACCACCACAGTCTCCACCAAGTCCGCGTACCAATACGCCGAGTACATGATGGCGATCTTCGACGGGCTGACCCGAGAAATCGTCGGCATTACCGGCCAGAAGTTTCGCCCCTACCTCTTCACCTACCAGGTAGCGGCACACCGAAAATACGACCTCGACAACATGAGCATCGCCCTGTCGCAGTGGCGGCTGAGCAGAAAGCGGCCTGATGTTGTTCTCGCAGCGCCGGCTTACATCTTCCCGACTGTCGAGGACGTGCTGCATCTCACCAATGAGGCCTCCTGGCTGCTTGGCGAGTATCGATCGCGCGCCATGTACGAAACGATGGTTCGCCGCTCTGGAAAGTGGCGGCCGTTGGAGCCTGTTAGTGTCGATTGGAAATCTCAGGCTATCGACATCAAGTTCCATGTTCCCCGTGGGGAGCTGGTCCTGGATAACGCTCTGGCCGCGTTGACGGCGAACTTCGGCTTCGACATTCGCGAGAACGGTAGCCTGGTCACCGATCTCATCAGCTCGGTCAGCGTTACGGCTTTCGATACTGTTCGCATCTCGCTTTCGCGCGCCGCCGCCCCGGACAGCACATTGAGCTACGGGCGAGGCCGACCTACCGATCCAAAGGCATCCGGCCCAGCCACCGGTGCCCGGGGCAACCTGCGGGACACACACGGCCTGTACGACCAGGTTCAGTCCCCGCTTGGCAACACGTTCGCATTGCACAACGCCTGTGTGATGTTCGAGTTCAACCGTAGTACTGGGTTTTAAGGAGTTAACAATGGGTGTCCGATTGGTCGCAAAGGGCGTTGATGCCGAGAGCGTGGCAACTGAATACGCCGCTCCGGTTCGTCGCGGGCTTGAAGCGGTGCATTTCTTGAATACTAGCCTGACCAAGGCTGGTCGAAATTTCGCTCCCGGCAAGGGGCAAAGCAAGGTGGTGGGAGCGCCGGTACCTCAAGCGGCTTACTTGAGCTGCAAGGGCACGGTGAATCTCATCGAAACTGCCATGGCCGAATCCGAGTCCATGACCATGTTCGTCATCGCCAGAACGGCGGCCGACGGATCGGTTGCGGCCGATCGGCCCATGTTCCTGGGCAACTATCAGGGTCAGGCTGGTGATGGCGGCGCCGCCTACGGTGTGAGCATCTACCTCTCGGCACTGAACCGCATCACCGCAACTGCAGGTTATGGCTCGGACGCCGGAACCAACACCAACGTCCTGGCTGGCGTGACCAAACCGGCGGTGGCGAACCTGTGGGGCCTGTACATGATCCAGGTTACCCCTACGGCTGTTGTGATGCGCGACCTCACCAGCGGGCTGACCCAAACGACCTCGGCATCGCTGCCGCGACGGTTGGCGACTGGCAAGATCAGGATCGGTAGCGGTCAGACCAACCTTCTTGGGGCATGTGACGTTGCTGTGTTCCAAGGGCATAGCGTTGCCCTCACCGAGACGGAAATCCAGACCACCGTAGCTGACCTGCGGGCCTACGCCGCGAGACGCGGGATCACCGTCTAAGCCTGATCAGTTCACACGACCGCCTTGAGCGGTTTTTTTGCGCCTGAAATTCATGCCGCCCGCCATGCGCGGGCTTTCTTTCGTCTGGAGAAACCATGTCCACACCGCGCGGCGTTCGCAATAACAACCCGGGCAACATCGATTTCAACCCCCGCAACGCTTGGCAGGGCCAGCTTGGCTTGGAGGTGGGCGTGGCCAGCCCGCGCTTCGCCCGCTTTGACCAGGCCGAGAACGGCATTCGCGCCTTGGGCAAGCTGCTGCTCAACTACCGAGGTAAGGACGGCATGCCCGGTGTGGGTCGCCCTGGTATCGATACCCCGCTGGAGTTCATCAGCCGCTGGGCGCCGGCCAGCGAGAACAACACCCTGGCCTATGCGCAGGCCATCGCCAAGCGGCTCGGGGTCGGGGTGCGCGACTCCATCGACATTTCCAAGCGCGCCGTTCTGCGTGAGGCTGTCCTAGGCATCATCGTGCATGAGAACGGCGGTAACCCCTACAAGGCCGAGGTGATCGACGAGGGCGTACGGCGGGCCCTGGCTTCATGAGCCCGTGGGTCGGCGTCGCGGTAGGGCTGGTGCTGCTGGTCTCGCATTTGGCGGCCTATGAGCACGGTCGCTCAGTCGAGCTTGCCCAAGCGGGCCAGGCGTCTGCTACGCGCGACAGTGGCGACCGTCTCGCGGAAGTTATCGGTGAGCGAAGCGCTCGACAGGAAGAACAACGCCGCGCCAACGTGCGCGAGGAGGTGAGAGCAGATGCCTTGGAAGAACGAACGATTGCTGATGCTGGCGCTGCTGACGCCGATGCTGCTGGCCAGCGGCTGCGCAGTGAAGCCTCCCATCTCGCTGACGCCGTCAGTTGCCCCGGCACGGATACCGCCGCTATCGCCAGAGGCGAGACAGCCACCCGCGCCGCCATGGTGCTCTCCGACCTGCTCAGCCGGTCTGTCGAAACGAATCGAGAGCTGGCGCAGGCTTATGACCGAGCCAGGATCGCCGGTGAACAATGCGCCCGTGAGCATGACGCACTAGTCGCAAAGCGAGCGTCAGTAAGCGCTCACTAGTAATTCGAAGGCCTCATGCAAAGAGAGCGGCCACCGGGGATGCGTCAACATCCCTGCTGACCGCCGAACCCGCAGACCATACCTGCAAGCCCAGCCAAGGCTCCCGCTCTGTGCACAAAGCACGGCGAGCCTAGCACCTGTTCATCCATACAGTAAAGGTTTGCAAAGTGACTAACCCAATCATTCCGTGGATGGGCGGCAAGCGCCGCCTGGCCGACCGCTTGATCCCGCTTTTCCCCGCTCATGAATGCTATGTTGAGGTCTTCGCCGGTGGCGCTGCCCTCTACTTCATGCGCCCACAACCCGCTCCTGTGGAGGTCTTGAATGATCTCAACGGCGATCTGGTCAACCTGTACCGGGTAGTGCAGAACCACCTGGAGGAATTTGTCCGGCAGTTCAAATGGGCGCTGTCGTCACGGCAGATCTTCGAGTGGCAAAAGATGGCGAGACCGGAGACGCTGACCGATATCCAGCGCGCCGCCCGTTTCTTCTATCTGCAGCAGCACGCCTTCGGCGGAAAGGTTACTGGGCAGACATTCGGTACCGCCACCACCGGCCCTGCCATCAACCTACTGCGCATAGAGGAGAACCTCTCTGCAGCCTGGCAAAGACTGGCCGGTACCTACGTCGAGAACTTGTCATGGCTCGACTGCGCTGAGCGTTACGATCGACCGCACACGTTCTTCTACATGGACCCGCCTTACTGGCAGACCGCAGGCTATGGGGTCGACTTCCAGTTCGATCAATATGAGCGCATGGCCGAATTCATGCGCACCTGCAGAGGCAGGGTGATGGTGAGCATCAATGACCATCCAGACATTCGAGCAGCCTTCGACGGGTTCCACTTCGAGCGGTTAGATATCCGATACACCACCACGAACCAGCGGCATGGCCAGGCCGATGTCACTGGGGAGCTGGTGATTATGAACTGGGAGCCAGCACAGCTTGGCCAGCTGTTCTGATTGACGGGGCTGGGCGAGTTTGGGGGGGAGCTCGATGGCATACAACGAGCTAAGATGTGGTGACCTACTGATAGGAAGATGGAAGTGGTTAAGCGTACCTTCATCGGCACGGTCGAGGCCGGCGAGCCGCTAATTCAGCAGGCGATCGATGCGATCCGGGAGCTCCGAGCAGCTGAAGCTAACGGCGCGCCTGCGAAAGAGCTGGAGCGCCTGCGCCTGTTAGGTGACTCTCTCTACCATGCCGTGATCGATTTTCAGCTGATCAAAGCTGGCCAGGCGCCTGATACTATCCAGTGATGCTTTCTGCCGATGAGGTCCGCTTGTGACTGATACGTCAAGACTACTGCCTCCAGATCATCGGATGTATGCCGACGCGGTGGAGGCACTGAAGCGGTACCACCAAGCCCAAGCCGATGGCCTTTCGCCTTCGGAGGTCGAGCGGCTGCGTCTGATTGCAGAATCACAGTTCCAGGCAATCACCGACTACCAGCTTAGAGCTTTAGGTCGCCCTGGCAGCTCTCCTCACTGACCGGTTCAATCAGGTCTGGCCCTTGGTTGCGCACGTTGCCGACTGCTTTACTCACAGTGAGCCAGCGAAAATTCTGAGCGGGCCGGCATCCAGCCTCGATGAACTCCGCCGCCCGCTCAGGTATTGTGGCTGGGTCTAACCTGGCGCTACTTCTTGGATAAAAATCGTTCGGTGATCATGGCCACCGCCTGCGCAGGAGACGTCAGGGCTGTGTCTATCTTAAACGGAGCGTTTTCCCACGCCTCGTATTCATGATCCAGTACAGACTGCCAGGTTGGTGGAGTCAGCCCAGGAATATCAATCTTTCTGGTTTCTACCCGACGCTGGTGTTCATGTTTATCAGAGCAGATCACTTGGATGTTCACTAATGGAGCACCAGAGCGTGTGGCGATATCGCTCCACGCCTTTCGGCTTTCTAGTACTGGGTTAACACAGTCAACTATGACCGTGCTCCCAAAACGAAGATTGCTTAGAGCAAGCTCATTGGCGACCATGTACCCGCTCCGCCCAACGTCTTGTGCAAGAGCACCGGAGTCTCGAATAGCCTGCTCAATCGTATCGATCCGCAGATACACGGCACTTGTTCTGGTGGCAAGGTTAGATGCGATAGTCGTTTTTCCGGTGCCTGGAAGGCCGCTGAAGACAATGAGCATTCTATGTCCTTAGGTTAGTGAGTTAACCCAGTTTAGGTGGCTGCCAGTCATGCGGCAGCAACTGGTCGATTTTCACTCGCCCGCTGTGTCGGCAGCCGCGTGAGAACATCCTTCAAAAAGGCGGACACCATCGCCCTTAATTCCGGATTTCTGAAGGTGTGTTCGCTGGCCGCATACACCTATCTCCCGCCTGGCGGATAATTTGAACGCGCGTCGACGGTGACACGTTGAAACGGTTGATCGGCTCATGGTCGTAGCCGTTGATCACCACAAGGTCCAACGATAGCTGGCGCAGGTAGTGATCCATCGACTCGTATATCGAGTACCGTCCGCACATATCCCACCTCTCGCCCGTCAGAATTTTCGCCACCCAGGATTGACCGGGCGCCCGATGCCGGATTTACTGTATATGCATACAGTTTGCATTGGACCTTCCATCATGACCATCACATTTCTAGGTACGCCCACCGGCGGTACCGAACCGCTACCGCTGTACTCGTTCCAGGTCCCGGCCGGTTTCCCTTCGCCGGCTGCGGACCATCTGGAAGGCCACATTTCCCTAGATGAGCTATTCGACCTCCGCGCGCCCCATGTGTATCTGGTAAAAGTTGAAGGCGACAGCATGCAAGGTGCGGGCATCTACTCGGGCGACCTCGTCATCGTAGATCGAGGCCGTGAGGCAGAGCACGACGACGTCGTCATTGCTGCCGTTAACGGCGAGCCTGTGTGCAAGCGTTTGCATCGACGCGATGGCGTGGTGATCCTCAAGTCGGAGAATCCGGCGTATCCGCCGCGGTACATCATGGAGGGCGATGATCTCGTCGTATGGGGCGTTGTGCGTTACAGCGTTCGCGACCATGCGCAGTGATCACGTTTTCGCACTCATTGATTGCAACTCGTTTTACGCGAGCTGCGAGCGCGTATTCCGGCCTGACCTAGCCAAGACCCCGATCGTCGTACTGAGTAACAACGATGGCTGCGTGATTGCCAGGTCATACGATGCAAAGCCTTTCGTGAAGATGGGCGAACCGTATTTCCAGGCGAAGGACAAGCTACGCCGGCACGGCATCATGGCATTCAGCAGTAATTACGCGCTGTACGGCGATATGAGCGAGCGCGTCATGACGCTGATCGAGTCGATGGTGCCTGCCACTGAGATCTACAGCATCGACGAGTGCTTCGCAGATCTATCGGGTATTCAGGAAAACCTGACCCAGTTCGGTCGAAAGCTGCGGTCCAAGATTTTCCAGTGCACCGGCATCCCCGTGGGTGTTGGCATCGCCGGCACAAAGACACTTGCGAAGCTTGCCAACCACACCGCCAAACGGCTGCAGGCACAAACCGGCGGTGTGGTGGACATCACCGATCCGTTCAAGCGCGACTGGGTGCTACGGAATACCGAAGTGAAAGAGGTGTGGGGCGTAGGCCGGCGAATGACTGCCCACCTTGAAGCGATGGGCATTCATACGGCGATGGATCTGGCCAAGGCTGATGCCAGGACGTTGCGGCAGAAATTCAGTGTGGTGGTGGAGAAAACTGCCCGCGAACTGGCTGGCACGCCGTGCCTAGAGCTGGACGAGGCTGAACCCCCGAAGCAGGAAATCTGCTGCAGTCGGATGTTCGGCAAGCGGCTGACCGAGTTGGCGCCGATCAAGCAGGCGGTGGCCACTTATGTAGGCCGCGCAGCGGAAAAACTCCGGGCCCAAGGATCGGTTTGCAAACGCATGCGCGTGAGTATCCGCACCGGGATGTTTAACCCGGATGAAGCGCACCACGCTCAAGGGGCATTGGTAGAGCTGCCGTACCCCACCAGCGACACGCTGCTGATGACCAGGCTGGCGACCGACGCGGTTGGCCGGATCTTCAGGCCAGGTTTTCGGTACAGCAAGGCAGAGGTGCTTTTGATGGATCTGCGGCAACCAGGCGAATTCTCAGAGGATTTGTTCGCGCTCAAACAGTCGGTGGCATGTGACCGGCTGATGCAGGTGATGGATGGCATCAACGAGCGCTGGGGGAGGGGGACAGTGCGGGCCGCCAGCGTGCCGGCGACACCGGACTGGGGTATGAGGAGGGATATGATGAGTCAATCCTATACGACACGGATCGACCAGCTATGGACGGTCAAATGTTAAGCCTGCCGTCCGCCTGGCTGGCCGAGCTGAATGACCAGCCTGCCTTGTTTACCGATCCTGATGGCAGGGCCGCGGTGCTTGCCGAGCTCGCGATTTCCGCGCACCGACGCAGCGACGTTGACGAAGACCAGTTGGCTGACATGTTGGAGTTCACCGAGGCGGCGAGGCTGTGGGCGCTGATCGAGTATGAGGAGGTCGCTTGAGTCGCCTTTATGAATAGCTGCTATGTGGAGAAAGCACAGGGTAGCCAGTGACAGCTATCGCTCCATAGCCGCCCTTCGTGGATGTCAGCTAACGGCCAAAGCGGACTGCCCGCAGGCTTAGCAAGCTCCAGTTGAGGCGTGTGGGCAATTCAGTACATCCTTTTGCATGGGCTGGTGCAAAAGGTGCTGGTACTGAGTATTCGCATGAAAACCGCCAGACATTCGCGTCCGCCGACACCATTCAGCCACACGCAAAATCGGAAAACCGCGGAGCGATTACCTCCAATTCATATCCAGACTACCGTTCTCTTTACTTTCCCTTAAGGCCGTTTCAGCGGCGTGCTTCAATCAAGTGCCGGGTCGAGAACGCGACAAAAGGGTCGCCTTGACGCATCCGCCGATCCAACGCCAACAGAGCATCTTGGTACTTACTCGTGGAAAAGTCGGGAACCCACCACACGCACTTTCGAAGAATCCAAACGACCGCACCCACATCTTGGAATACCAAGCGGCAGCGTGCCGTACGCAGATCCATCACAGTCAATCCTGCGGCCCGAGCCGCTTCAGCTTCACTCTGCGGGTCGCGCTGATGCCGCTGCTCAGGTAACGGCCCTAGAAAGTGTTCGATCAACTCGAAGGCCGAAGCAGGCCCAACGTGCTGGGCAAAATAATGCCCGCCGGGTTGAAGGATGCGATGTATCTCAGCCCAGCATGGGTGAACCGGATGTCGTGACGTGACCAGCTCGAACGACGCACTGGCAAAAGGTAGCGCTGCATCACCCGCGGTTTCTACAACCTGCACACCGCGTACACCAAGCAGGTCACGAGCTTTCCGCACGTTAGGCGGCCAAGCTTCAGTAGCACACATTAGCGGAGGAAAGTGAGGCATCTCGTCCAGTACCTCGCCGCCGCCAGTGTCCAAGTCCAGCGCCGACTGCACATGCGCAAGTCTCTGGGCCAATAGCCGCGAATAGCCCCACGGCGGACGTTCCTCACTGGCTCGCCCCTTGAGCCAATCAAAGCCCCAGCCACTCACATCGGCCGCTTCGGCCTCTGCCACCAGCTCGTCAAAAGGTTTCATTCACTTATCAAGCTCCTGATTAATCGAGCGATTTTAACATTGATAAAGCGTGCACTCATCTGTGGGTAAGCTGGCAATCTACTCCTGATGGAGTCATCACTCAGCTGTGACGGTGACGATTACCACCTCTCTTACTGGCTCTCTGGCACACCCTACCGCTTGAATTATGGTCATGACGCTATCCAATACTGAATCGTCCATAGTTTCCTAGGCACTCTATGACCGCTTTTGGCCGTTAGCTGCCCTTCCTGAAGGGCAGCAATGGGTCGATATCGGACTGTGGGAGGAGGGGGGAAGGACTATGGAGGACGGCTCGTGGTTGGCAGACCACTTGGGTGGGGGGCTGAAGCTGTCTAAAACTGCTCGAAAGCTTCTCGACTTTACTGGGCCAAAATCGCTGAAACTGGGCGAACTGTATTAGACCGGGGCGATGCACAGGCCGCTTGTGGCGCGGCCTGAGGCTCGAATCTCACGCTACTGCTGCATTACTGGAAGAAGCATTTGGCCGGTACATGCTTGACCAAATTTCAGGTGTTTCGAATTCCTCTGCAGCGTGGGTAAGTTGAGCAGCCCAGGAAACTACGTCCCGCGTATCGGCCTTTCTTTGCCGTTCGTATACGCATTGCGCTGCCGCACTGTGGGCAAAGTCCTAATTCGCCCCATTTCTCACGAGGAGGCCTGGGAGTAGGACTAGGAATAAGCTCCTGCGATGTCGCACCCGCCAATTTTGCTGGAGCCGGTAAAGATGATTTGCCGGCGGGGGTTTCCGGTTTGCGTCCAAACAGCTTGCCATACGTCCACGCAACACCCCAAAAAGCAGCAAAGATCAACAGGATGATGAATCCGCCTGCTCCACTTCCTCGTCCACCGCGCCGTGATCTTCCGCCTCCTCGTCCGCCGCCTCTGCCACCGCCTCGAGCGGCCGCTCGTTCGCTGACCAACCCCACGATCAAGAGTAAAAGCGCGCGGCGCGAGAGCTCATTTCGATCCATCGTGAGATCCCAAGATGATATTGGCTAGGCGCCATCATCTTCGATTGGAGCCCCTCCTGCAATCTTCAAGATTCTAGAAAATTTACGGCATATCGGGGGGCAACTGGCGCATCGAAATAAGGTCAGAATCGATTCCAAAACCGAAACGGCGACCCTTGCAGTATGCGGCCTGTAGCCCTGCCGTTTCGTCTTTGTTTTGTAACCGATTTCGCAGTGCAGGCGGCATGGGTTCTGGATTCATACCACGGTCTTGAAAACCGCTGAGCAGAACCTACACTTGGACCGCACCTGTGAGGCGGCTTGATCGGCCTCTACGAACGACTGCTTTCGACCCAGGCTGTGTGAAAACGTTCGATGGGATCCGATTGGTTAGAAAACGAACAGAATTTCGCGCTCCTGCGCGAAATCTGGGTTAGCTGAATAACCAAGCCATTACAGATTTCACGTACGCTCGCGCTCTCCAGAGATCCGTTTGCGTTTACACACAGCCAGGACCCATACCAGTCATCCCTTTCATCGGCTTCGCGGCAATTACTATTGTTATGAGGATGCTCTTGGCCATATGCTCAGTAAGGCAATTTGCCACTATAACTCTAAGCATGGAGTAGCCTGATGAAAATTCTTTCCCTCGTGATCGCAGCAGTCCTGTCGTTCTCCTCGGTTGCTGCCTTCGCACACAGTGGCGGTACCGACTCCAAAGGTTGCCACACCAATCACAAAACGGGCGAGCGTCACTGCCACTAAGGCTTTTCGCTAGCCCTTCGTGCGCTGGCGTTCTTGACCCAGAAGATGCCAGCCATAGAGGCAAAGACAGCAGCGACAGCAAGTTTCGATTAGCCAGCAGCGCTATCAGGTGGCCGGGGTGGAACCAATAGTTCCAAAGCGGTCATTCGCGAACGGCTGCTTTCGACCCAGGCTGTGTGAAAACCCCCGCTGCATTTCGATGATCGCGCTCGTACGTGAAATCTGAAGAGAGATGGCGGCTCAGCAGACCCAGATTTTGCGTAGACGCGCGATTTTTAGGATGTTTTTTGAACAGCCACATCGGTCGGGAGGTTTTCACACAGCCTGGACCCGCAGCAGACATCTGAGCATGCCCCTGAGAATCTTCCCTGAACCAGTATCTGACCTTCAGGCGCCCTTCGTAGAATCAGCAGTTTTTGGCGGCAGTCGACCGATGAACATCACCTTCAGCCGATCACGACCAATGACTCGTGCCAACTCTGCAATGACGCAGTACATAAAGATCAGGGTGGTCAACAGGATCTGAATCGCCCAGAAGCGTGGCCAGTTCATCGACGACCATAAAGAAGGCAGGGCTATGGGCTGCACGCTGCTCCATGGTTCGTATAATACGCCGCTCACATATTCGGGAAATTAGTGTAGATGGAAATACCAGCACTCTATCAGGTAGGGACTCTAGCGCGCCGCTGCAATGTAACCATTAGAACCCTCCATCACTATGATGCAATAGGTCTCATCAAGCCAGTTGCACGCACGAAGGCCGGGTATCGTCTCTACGCTGGGTCGGCAGTTGAGCAAATCAACGCAATCCAAACACTCCGAGAGACAGGACTATCGCTGGAGAGCATCAAACGTCTCCTGAGCACTACTAGCCAGCAGAGCATAGAAGCCATTTCAGTCCAGCTCTCTCGGATTGATGAAGATATGGCGTTGATGAAACAACGTAGAGAGAAGCTGTCTGTTCTTGCCGCTGGGCTGACCGCGGGCATCGTTAACGATCGCTTGCCCTGGCCGAACGCCGTAACACTACTAGAACACTATCGCAAAGAGTTCACGGAAGCTGAGCTACTGAGAATTCTTGGCCGCTGGGCCCTTGCTCGAAACTTGTTCGAAGGCCTGATAGAAGAGCTACGGGTGGTAATGACGCAGGGTTTGGACTACCACAAGCCGAAAGTCCAGCGTTTGGCCGCACGCTGGATGGATGCAGCAATGCTATGGATGGATGGAGACATTGAGGTGGCAAGGCGCTGGAGCAATCTGCATGAAAAGGAACATCGTCAGCCTGACCACGTCGGACTGGACACTAACCTGCTTGCCTACATCACTCCAGCCATAGAGTTGCGCATGTTTGCATTGCGACGTCATCTAACCGAGGAAGACATTCTTAGCCTGGATAAAAGACTCGCCAAGGAGTGGGGTCAATTCGGTCGCCGCGCCGACCAGTTGCGCAAGGCCGGGGACTCAGCAAGTCCGCTGGAAATCGACGGCCTCATAACGCAATACCACTCACTTGTGAACAAGATGACTAGAGGCGATTACGCACTCGCCAGAAAGCTCCAGATGGCCTACCGCTGTGAGCCTATCTTGCAGATCGGGCATCCGGTCCCTCCACGCGTTCGTGAATGGCTTGGCAAGCACCTTCAGAAATATGCTTGACCCTCACGCCAAGGGGAGGCTTTACAGTGTTCGCGAAACCACTCACCGGAGCACTACTGTGACCTCGAAGGATCTCCCCAACCGCCCCTCCTCAGCGCTACGCGTGGCAATGGCGCGTGCCGTCCATCAATTACTGGACGACCCGGTCGTTTTTGACGATCCTTATGCGTTCGAGGTGTTGCCTTTACCCGTCCAAAGCATGCTGCAAAAAGATCCGTTTCAGTTCAATGAGCCCGTGATGCGTTCTTTGCGGGCAGCCGTTGTTGCACGTAGCCGCTATAGCGAGGACTTGCTATTGAACTCCAAGAATGTGGACCTTCGGCAATATGTGATTCTTGGGGCTGGACTCGACACCTATGCGCTACGTAACGAGCATGAGAGCCTGATCGTGTTCGAGGTAGACCTTCCCGCTACCCAAGAGCAAAAAAGAAAAGCAATAGGCGCATTAAGTTCAGGCGCCAACTCGATACGGTATGTTCCGTGTGACCTGCGAAAAGACTCATTGCTACCATGCCTGATTGAACACGGGCTGGAAGCGCAACAACCCGTCTTTGTTGCATGGCTTGGCGTGACCCCATATCTCAGTAGAGAACGGATCGTCGAAACGCTAGAGTCGTTGGCCTCCTTGCCTGAGGGAAGCCAAATAGTTTTCGATTATCGGGTCTCACCAGAGCTACTTCCTCCAATTGAACGAGCAATTGAAAGTCATGCTGCGAATCTGTTTGCTCAAATGGGAGAGCCATGGCTCTCAAGTTTTGACCCAGGGGAAATGAGCTCTCTACTAAGCTCAGTCGGTTTCACCTTAAGGGAGAATATAGATTCTAGCGCAATCAATCACCGATACTTCGCACGCCGTAAAGACGGTCTACAGGCGACCGGGGCGGGTTTCCGTCTGCTTCACGCGGTGCGCTAACTACTCACGTCTCAAACATTGAAGCATTACCGCTTCTCGGTAATGATGCCTTAAGACAACGGCTTTGCCTCACTTTCTTTATGCCAAGTGTGGACGGACCGTGGTTGGCAGAGCACCTGGGTGGGGCTGAAGCTGTCTAAAACTGCTCGAAAGCTCCTCGGCTTTACTGGGCCGAAATCGCTGAAACTGGCCGAACTGTATTAGATAGGGACGATGCACAGGCCGCTTGTGACGCGGCCTGACGCTTAAATCGCACACTACTGCTGCATTACTGTAAGCTGCTGCGGCGGGCACGTTTCCCGCCCCAGCTGAGGAGCTATTGGTTCCAATTATCCTGAAGCCATTTCAAAATGGCCGCACGGCCTTGGACACTACCTGGAAGTTTCGTTTTGATCAGGCGTTCTGCTTTCAACGCTTGGTCTTTGTCTTTGCATACGCTGTTGATGAAATGTAGCACCTCGTACCCCTCATCTCGGTCAACCTTGTCTCTGTCAAGCTTGCCGGTGTACTGCGCGTTGTCGCCCTTGTCAGCTGTCCATCTGTACTGATACTTCAAGTCGCTGCGGTTAATCGCTCCCATTCCTATCTCCTTGGTGAGGTGTGTAGCTGCACAGTGCCGCTATCGAGCGTGCCTCGGAAAACAGTAGGCTGCAACAGCAAAAAATGCCATTTTTCGATTCCAAAACTCACCGCTAGGCCCTTGCTGAATGCGGCCTGTAGCAGTGCCGTTTCGTCTTGGTTTTGGAATCGAATTTGCCCCTGATGCCGCATGGATTGGGCGCTTATACTACGGTCTTGAAAACCGCTGACTAACGGCTAACGCATCAGTATGTATATCAGTTGGGTAGGGAGATTTCTGTCGGGGCAGAGGATTTAAAGGTAGCCATTAGTCGCCGGGCCTTGGAAATGTCCAGTTCATAATTGCCGCTGGGCTCATAGTACCTGGCCGCAGATACTGCTTCTGCGACTGGGCCGTAGTAAACCGTGGTGAGCATCCCTTCCTGGTATTGGACGATCATCAGGTCATCTGCTTTATGGATCGTTGACTTCCCGATTGGTACGAACCCGCTTTTTTGCGCTGTGGTTTTCACGCTTACTTTCCGGCCAGCACTGCAGATCACGTCGAAGCCATGTTGGTTTGTGAGGTGGGCGAGTGTCCCGCCGATCTGTAGTGCGCAATAGAACTCCCCGAGTCGCCCCAGGAGGTGGCGAACCTCCGTAGCATTGACACCAAATTCGGAGGTTTCTAGACGAATCAATTCATAGTACTTGTCGAAAAGCTGCTGTATGCGGTCTAGGGAGATCATTTCGTGTTGGCGCCAGGATTGGTGAGCGGTTTTCGATTGCGACCCGAGGTGGGTTTGAGGTGGCCAGAGTTATACAGCTCTCACGCTGCTGAGCGACAGTTTAGGAGTGCGGGCGTTGGCTATTTCCTCGATCCTGGTCCGCGAGATGGTGCGCAAAACCACCCCCTGCAAGCCGCATTCTACCGTTTGCAAAACGCTCGTAAACACTATTTTTGGACCCTTCGGTTCGGCATAAATTATGATTTAAATCATAGGCTTATGTGACTTTGAAGCGCTGCATGGGGTGCAAGGGGTCGAGTGTTCGAATCACTCCGTCCCGACCATATATTCAATGACTTAGGCCATTTCCGAAAGGAGTGGCCTTTTTCATGTGCGTGACTTTTGCGTCACTTCTCAGGGTTTTGCGCCTGCCGGCACTGTGCTTGCAACAGCTCGACCCGTACCTGAGCGACCTAGCCCTTGCGCGTAGCAGCGTGAGGCCATCCATGCACCGGCTCGGCCCGGTGCTGGGCCGACATGTGCTAAACCGCACATCGGCCCAAGGCCAACTACAGGCTGGCCCATCGGCGCCGCATCCACGATGGCACTGATACAGAGTGATACGTCCCCTCAGCTGCCAGCGGCCCAGTGGCGCCGCTTGTCCATGATGAAGTCGACGAAGGCTCGCAGGCGCAACGGCATGTGTCGGCCTTGGGGATACAGCAGGGTAAACGGCTGCGAGCGGCCCGCGAAGGGCCGCAGCACCTCGACCAGCGAGCCCTCGGCAAGCTCGCGCTCGACGATGAAGCGGTAGGTCTGGAACAGTCCCGCGCCGTGCTTGGCCAAGGTCACGCCACCGAGCACGTCGTCCGAGCAGACGTAGCCGCCCTCGGTGAGGACTTCCCGCTCGCGGCCCTCCTCGTCGAACAGCCAGGCGATGCGCCGACCGCTGCTGGGCAGTTCGAACTGGATGCAGTCATGCCGCGCCAGTTCTTCAAGGCTCTGCGGCTCGCCCGCGTGTTCCAAGTAATCTGGAGTGGCCACCACCACCAGCCGGGCGTCTTCCAGCGGCCGGGCGATCAGGGTCGAATCCGGCTGTGCACGCACGCGGATGGCCAGGTCGTAGCCCTCGCCGACAAAGTCGATGTTGCGGTTGCCCAGGTGGATGTCGACCTGCACCTTCGGGTAGCGCCGGCGAAACTCGGGCAGCAGCGGCAGGATGCGGTGGTGCCCGTAGGTCGTGGGCAGGCTGATGCGCAGTGTGCCCGAAGGCTCCTGCTGCTGCCCGGTCACCACCCGTTCGGCCTCCACCAGCTGGGTCAGCGCCTGACGACACTGTTCGTAGTAGCCTCGCCCACCCTCGGTCAGGCGGATGCTGCGGGTGGTACGGACGAACAGTCTGGAGCCCAAGCGCTCTTCCAGGCGGCTGATCGAGCGACTGACCGCTGCCGGCGTCACGCCCGCCGCGAGACCGGCCGCGGTGAAGCTGCCCAGCTCCGCCGCCAGACAGAACAGCTCGATGCTGCCGAGTAGGACGTCGTCGAAATGCCGCTGCATTGATTACACCATGTATCAACTGAAGTTCTCGCTGCCATATTTATCCTTGTCTGAAGCAAAAATATAGTCCTCCCAACGGCGCACTTCGGCGCCACCTGATTGGGAGAAATGACATGAGCAACAGCAAAACGGTAGTGATCACCGGCGCCTCCAGCGGCATCGGCTTCGGCCTGGCCAAGGCTTTCCTCGCCAGTGGCTTCAATGTGGTCGGCAATGCCCGCTCCGCCGGACGCCTCGCCGAGGCCAAGGCACAACTGGACAGCCCCGCCTTCATCGGCGTGGCCGGCGACATCGCCAAGCCTGAGACCGCCCGCCGCCTGATTCAGGCCAGCATCGACGCCTTCGGCCAGGTCGACGTGTTGGTCAACAACGCTGGCTTCTTCCTGCCCAAACCCTTCATCGAATACAGCCCGGAAGACATCCAAGGCATGCTGGAGACCAACCTCAAGGGCGTGGTCTACGCCTCCCAGGCCGCCGCCGCGCACATGATCGAGCGGCGCCAGGGTCACATCATCAACATCACCGCTGCCGTGGCGCTGCAACCCAACATTGCCGTGCCCGCCGCCCTGCCGGTGCTGATCAAGGGGGGCCTCAACCAGGTCACCCGCGTCCTGGCGCTGGAGCTGTCGTCGCACAACATCCAGGTTAACGCGGTGGCTCCCGGCATCATCGAGACGCCGATGCACGATCCGGCCAGCTTCGACTTCCTAAACGGCCTGCAACCGGCCGGACACATCGGCCGCGTCAGCGACATTGCCGACGCCGTGCTTTACCTGGCCAACGCCGGGTTCACCACGGGCGTGGTGTTGCCGGTCGACGGCGGTATGAGTGTCGGCAAATGGTAATAGGCTGAACGTAACGGGGAGGCATCCCGCCTCCTTGCCCTGATTTCCCCACCCCATAGGAGTAATACCATGCCCTTCGTCAGCGTCCGCATCACTCGCGACGGCGTCACTCGTGATCAGAAAGCCCAGGTCATCAAGGAAATCACCGAGACCTTGCAGCGAGTGCTCGGAAAGAAACCTGAGCTCACCCATATCGTGATCGAGGAGGTCGACACCGATAACTGGGGCTACGCCGGCATGACCACCACCGAGTACCGCAGCAAAGAAACTCAGGGATGAGTTCCGAACTGCCCCGGCGGCGCGAATCAGCGCCTCCAGGGCGGCCTTGGCTCGACACGCTTGCGAAGGAGAACCCACTTGGAGACCGGGGTGAGCAATACATCCAGGCCCGTGACGAAGGCGGTATTGGTGATGCTGGTGTGTTGAAGCCCGACGGACTGGAAGATATTACCCAAGCACAAGGCTACTGGCGTCGGTCGCTGGCTCAGATCGCTATGTCAAAGAACTGGGTCCAGAAAATATGCTGTTGGCGGGGGAGATGCAGTTGTCTGCTAGGATTTAGCACACTGGCCAGAGTAATGAATGTTGATCGCTTGTATCCATGTCGAATAACTGCTTAGGGAAGAGATATGTCCATCCATGCAATCACCGTCCCCTGTTTCGCCCAAATGTTACGGACCCTATCGGCACTGTTGTCCAAGGGAGAGTCCTGCGCGCTTGAAGGGGGCTACGATCCGATAATCTTGCTTGAGTCTCGGCTAGCATCTGACATGCACAATCTTTCTCGGCAGGTCCAATACGCGTGCGTCCAAGCACAGGAGGCGGTTCAGCGGCTTACACATCAGCCGCTTGAGACGCTCTCGCCGCCAGAGGACATTGCATCGGCGAAGGCTCTGATTGAGCGGACGTTACGATTACTGGAAACTGCTGATGCCGCAGCGATAGATGCCGCAGCAGACCTCAAGATCGCAATCGAGCTACCCAATAACATCACATTTGATATGACTGGCAGTGAGTACGCAGTCAATTGGGTTATACCACAGTTCTACTTTCATCTAGTCACGGCCTATAACATTCTGCGTCACAACGGCGTTCCGCTCGGGAAGGCCGATTACGTGCAGCACATGTTCGCCTATCTGCGACAGTAAACCCTGCGCGAGGCGGGCGCTCGCCACTGGTGGCGGTCGCGGTTTGCTGGTCCAGCGATGTGGACGCCATTCCCGCCCCTGAGTGCAACAAGGGGCGGTGATCAGTAGAAAGCGAGCTCATCAGGTTAACTGGTAATTCAGCCGAATGCGATGCGTACCCTCACTATCAATTGAGATCTCCCCGGATCCAGAGATTCCTTTCAATTCATTTGTACCACTACCTGCGACGATGCAAAAAAACTCGTCGTTACGCTCCGAGCCCATTGTTGATGCGGAGTGGACAAAATTGAAAGTGCCCGTTCGCCCATTCACCGTACCTTTGAAGCTCTCCATCGCGATGTAGGTGCCTATCTTGGTGGCGTGGTCAAATGCTGCGGTGAAGAACGTTAAGGATTCACCCTGTATATCCCCGACGTAGGTTTTTTCCATGGTGCTGACAGTCACTGGCAAGGCCGTTGTGATCTCGACAGGAGGGTTAATGCCTGTAGGTTTAAAATTTTTTGGCGAAAAGATTGCTAGCGCTTCCATTCAAATCCGACCTTTTCCATAAGTTTGGGTGATTAGTCTACTGTAATCGCCACAATCCGCTCGAAGAAAGTCAGGCCGACCATCGAACGTTCGCTTAGCGAGCGCCTGTCCAGATGAGGCGCTCTCGTATAGGGAGTCTCGCCCCATGTTACCGAGTCTCAACTTCCTCAGGATAACGCTGGTACATAGACAACTTGGTCACGCCCCCCGTGTTTGGCCGCATAGAGACCGCCGTCAGCGCGCTTTATTGCATCATCAATCTGCTCACCCTGGGTGAGCAGGGCGCATCCGATGCTCATGGTCATCTTCCGAGGGCCGTCGGGTAACAGAAACGGCGCGCTGCCGATTGACTGACGCAAGCGCTCCGCAATCTGCGTTAATTCTTGGCTGTCTTTAACCCGTAGCAGGGCCACGAATTCCTCTCCTCCCTGGCGTACCAGCAGGTCATCTGGCCGAAGCGTAGCCCGCAGTCGGCGGGCGCACTCGCAGAGCACTTTATCGCCGGCATCGTGGCCATGCTCGTCATTGACCGATTTGAAACGGTCGAGGTCTGCGTATACGGCACCTAGCTGTAAACCTCGCTCCTCAGCCAAACGAAGCTCTCGGTTCTGAAATGCTGCCAACGCCCCGCGGTTCCATAGTTGTGTCAAAGGATCAAGCAAAGCCCTGCGCTGCCCGCGATCCATTTCAACACGCAGAGCGCGATTGACCTGAGCTAGGCTCCGCAGTTGCAAATAACCCTCGGTGAGCGTGGCTAAGTCCCGAAAATTAGCCTGTTGCGCTTCGCTGAGCTTCCGCGGCCGAGGATCGAACATGCACAGGGTGCCGATGGCTTTGCCATTTGAGGCACGTAACGGGTGGCCCGCATAGAACCGGATATAGGGTGGGTTCAGCACGAGGGGATTGTCCTCGAAGCGTGTATCGCACCTGGCGTCGGAAACCATCAAGGTATCTTCACCGAGAATCGCGTAGCCGCAAAAAGACACATTACGCTTCGTCTCGCTTACCTCGATGCCGATTCGAGCCTTGAACCACTGCCGATCCTGATCGATTAGGCTGATCAGAACGGTCTCCACCTGGGCTAGTTCTTGGGTGAGTCGTACCAAGGTATCAAGATAATGCTCGGCCGGCGTATCGACCAAGTCCATGTCATCAAGTGTGCGCTGACGAAGTGCTTCATCAGAGGGTAGGGGACAAGCTGGCATATCTGTTACTCCACTCCTTGGTTCGTTTTTTCACAAATGCGGATAGAAAACTCTCAAGCATCTTGACCAATGCCGCACACGCTCGGCGCCTTCAGGCCAGACCAGCCGGAATAGAGAGCATAGCAAACCGGTTGGCTCTATCCCGGATCCTCCAGTGGGTATACCTGCGGCGTTGATCGGCGCGGCTCGGTCGGTCGCCCAAGACCTCGACAAACTTCTCAGACCTACAGACGGCTTGAACGAACGGTTGAGGCTGTCGCCCCAGGCAGCCTTATTGGAAAACCGGTATTGACCTCGAGTTAAGTCAAGGTTTTAGAGTGGCGTCCGGACGCTCTCGCTGCTTTCGGAAGCGAACTCACAAAGGACCCGGAATGGACACTCCGACTTCACTGCTGATTTTCCAGATCACCTGCTGCATTGGCTTGAGCCTGTGGCTGAGTATCAGCCTGATCAACAACTTGCATTCCTTTGCCAGCTCAGCCGGGGCGATCGGGGAGACCATGTCGATGGCGCCGCTGGCCCAACCTCCCGCAATCAGCCTCCCTCTGCTGGTGAGAGCGATGACCTCTCACGCCATCCATCGCTTGGCCTTGTCGATCATAGTGCTGACACAGGCAGCCGCCGCTCTCGCGGCCTGGGTCGGGTGCTATGAACTGCTGCTTGGCGCCGGCTTGGAGGTGGCGCGGCCCTGGTTGAACCTGGCCTTGAGCGCAGCGCTCGGGTTCCTGCTTGCGATGCTGCTGGGCGGGATATGGTTCGGCTACTGGATCCGCCAGGAAGGGTTGCAACTGACCCATCTGCTGTTGATGGTCTGGATCCTGCTGCACTTCGTCGTACTGAATGTCCGCTGGAGTTGAACGGCCCAGGAAAGCTTGGAGCATTTCAGTTAAAAGGAGCAACAGATGAAGATGATGATCGTAGGCGCTGGCAGAGGGTTGGGCCGGGCTTTGCTCGAAGGGCTCGGCAAGCCAGGGGACACGCTGATCGGCGTATCACGCAAACAGCCGTCAGACCTGGCCCTTGCCCCGGGCATCGACCTGCAGTGGGTCGATGCCGACCTTGCCAAGCCAACGGCGGCTGTAGCACAGATCGCGGATCGGGCACCTGCCGATCTGGATGTCCTGATCTACAACGTTGGCATCTGGGAAGAACACGCCTTCAGCGAGCACTATGCATTCCTTGACGACAGCGACGAATCGATCACCAGGCTGGTCGAGGTGAACATCACGGCCACGCTGCTTCTGCTCAAGCGCCTGGTGCCCAAGTTGCTTGGTGCGTCCCGGCCGCAGTTGATCCTCACCGGTTCGACTTCAGCTCTTCGCCAGAGTGGGCGCCCGGAGGTAGCATTCGGCGCCTCAAAGTTCGCTCTCAACGGCATGGCTGATGCGCTGCGCGAAGGTTTCAGGGATGACAACCTGGCGGTGACCGTGCTCCAACTGGGTTATCTCAATACCGACGACTCCCTGAACACGCCATTGGCACAAGCCGCAGCACGTGGCGAGCGGCGCCAGGTACCGGTGCATGATGTGGTCACCATGGTCGACGCGCTGTTGCGCTTGTCCGGGGCATCGTTCGTACGGGAGCTGATCTTGCCGGCTATCGGTGATGAGCGCTTCTGACGCCAAAGCTGCCATCAGCCCTCAAGTTCACTGGCTGTGCTGCCGTCGGTACTCGCCCGGTGTCATGCCTCTTCAGGCTCGAAGCGCGCAAGAAAGAAATGGAATTCATAAACCCAACCAGAAACGCAATTTCCCATGGGGACAGGTTTGAGCGAAACGGTCTGTAGCCGTGCCGTTTCGTCCTTTTTTTGAATCGATTACGTCACTGAAACTGCATGGATTGGACGCTTGTACCACTGTCTTGAAACCGTTGTGCTACGCAAAACCACCCCTGCAGAGAATTCGCTTGAGCGGTTAGGGCGACTGTGATTACGCCGGAATGTTGTCCTTTTTCCACTGCGCTGTAGGAAAATTCCTCTTTTTTGATAGGCTTCTGCCGTCAGTCGAGAGGAAAATGGAATGCCCGTCGTCATCGTTGAAAACGATACATCACAGTGGGAAGACCAGACAGGCGCTGTCTATCACTTCCCCAAGCGTTACCAAACCTTGCTCGCTCAGGGAACCGAGGTTGTTTACTACAAAGGGCGTATCAAAGATAAAGCCTTTGCCTCGGTCCGTCTGTGTGCCAATCCGCACTATTTTGGCAAGGCACGTATAGGCAAGGTCTACGCAGATAGCAGTAGTAATAAGGGTGATCTTTTTGCTTTGATTGAAAATTTCATTCCATTTGAAAGCGCTGTTCCCGCCAAAATCGACGGCGCGTACATGGAGACTATCCCCGGCAGCCGCGCGAGTAACTACTGGCGTGACGGGGTTCGGCTCATTTCTCAGTCTGATTACGACGCTATCTTAAGCCACGCGAAGCTTTTAGATCCGCGGTTGGATACTGCTCTACCGCAGTCAGAGGACGATCCGATTACACTTGAATCGGCTAATGAAGGCAGCAAGACAAGCTACTTTGGAGCCCGATACGAACGCCGGAAAGATCTTAGGATGAAGGCCATCGCTATTCACGGTCTTGACTGCAAAGCATGCGGTTTTGATTTCGAGCAGGCTTACGGCGAACATGCAAAGGGCTTCATTCACGTTCATCACGTAGTACCTATTTCGAAATTTGGTGGAGAACAGGCTGTGAATCCTGAGACAGACCTCGTGACGTTATGTGCCAACTGTCATGCGGTAGTCCACCGCAAGCGCGACATGACCCTCAGTGTCGATGAGCTGAAAGGCATGTTACGCGGACGATGGGTCATCGAGCCTCAGTAGGCATAGACATCTAAGCGTACCGGGTATATAGCCTAGCTACAGCGCTCAATCCAATAATATGAGTATCTTCTGACACGCCAATAGCTCTCGCTGAAGCAATACACAATGGAGGTGGTATGCTCTTTGTTCGCCCTGTAGCAGCATCTGATTGGCGATCTTATCGGGATCTACGTCTGCGGGCCCTACGTGACTCTCATGAGGCGTTCGCGAGTACTCACGAGCGCGAATCAGTCCGGGACGACGATGATTGGCGAGCCCGCGTATCAGCCGTCGCTAGCTCCAGCACTGCCCAAGCTTTCTTCGCTCATTGGAATAATGAGGCGTGTGGCTTGGTGTGGTGCAAGGCATCCGACGTTGAGCTAGGCGTTGTCGAGATTTTCCAGATGTGGGTTACGCCTGATGCACGTGGGATCGGAGTTGGGAGTGCCTTGCTTGAGAGAGCTATCAAATGGGCTGAAGATCACGGTGCGGCACGTGTTCGTCTGGGTGTGACGATTGCAGATAGCCCGGCGATGAACTTGTACAAAGCGAGCGGATTTCATGCAGTTGGCGCGCCGGAGCCTTTGCGTGAAGGTTCGGCTTTGATGTCGCAATCGATGGAACTGAATCTTGGACCGCGTCCAGCGAGAAAAGAGGCAAGGAGCTAGGTCGTTGGGTCGCCTTCAAAATCGGGAGTCGCATAGGTCTTGAAGGCACCCAGTCAATGATGAGTCATTCAGCGCATCATGCCCAGTTCAGCATCATCCATCAGTGCCTTGGCCAACGCGCAAAGGTAGTGCGAAGCCCAGATCAACTGAGGTTTGTCTTCCATCAATCCATCCAGGGTCATGTCCCGTGCATAGCCCATCAGCTCCGAAGCCTGTTCACGGGCACTCTGGCAAGGTATGCCGGCTTCGATACGGAAGAGGGGATGGGTCTGGTTTTCACCTTGGTAGAAGGTGGTTTTGCCGACGGTGAATTTGGTTTCTTCTGTGGACATTGTTCAGTTTCCCCAAGATTGCTTCAGCCTGTACGGGCCTATTCGCGGGTGAACCGCTCCTACAGGAGCACGGCAGTCTTCAAGGCTGAGGGAGTGCCTGGGAGGGGGTATCCGCAGAGAGGCCGGCCCAGGCAGTACATCAGCGACACGTCAATGCATAGTCCGAGGCTCACTGGGCATCTGCACTTGGGCTATTGCGGACTCGAGCAAAGCTCTCAAGGTCTCCAGTTCATGCATCGAGGTCATCATCAGAATCGACGCGGGTGACTTGGGCTGCAGCAGCATTGCCTGATGCACGACGGTCGCTGCGCATAACGCATAGTCCGTAGCCTGAATCAGGGTGTCTTCCAGGGAAAGAACGTTGTGCGGTGGATCAGGTACTATTTTCAGCATAAACCCTCTCAGTGCCTTACAGGGCTGCCGCAGTACCGCTGTCAAACGGAAGGGTGGCAGCTGTTTGTGGGTTGACAGACCGGGGGCACTGAGAATCCCGGCGCACACGAAGGTGCCCCACGCACAGCTGCCATAACTGGCATTGCACATGCTCTCAGTGAACCACGGTCTGTCAAAACCGTGCCGCCAATGGGTAGCGACAGGCCGAGACTAGGGCTGACTATTTCCATGTGCAACGAAAATCAGGCGCGAGGAGTATCTTTGGGAAATGGCCTACAAGGAAGGGGTTATTTCTGATTTTTCGACCCGCTCCCGTTCCTCAAAAACCTAAACAGGAAACAGGCGGGCAAAAGAAAGCCCGCCGAGGCGGGCAAAGTACTATCACGTAGGGATAGCTTCATCCTGCCCAAGCCACTGTGAAAATTGGGTGAAAGAAAAGTCCCCATAACGTGATCACCCACTGACGTTAGCAATGCCTCGCGCCCTTTAAAGCTGGGCTTTCTGCCGCTGGTGGCGCTGAAAGCGGGTAACCGCGATCTGGACGATAGCTGCCACGAGGCACAGCAGGCCGACTTTCCAGCTGCCCTCCAGGCCGTAATGCTCGGCGATCTTCCCAGTGATGATGACGCTAACGAAGATAGCGAAAGGCAGAATCAGTTTGTTCATCAGGTCTTCCAGCAGGCTGCAAAGGGCTCGAGTGAATACGCAGTTCACCCAGCGGAATGCCGCGATCTTAGCAAATCCGATTCCGGCTTTGTGGTAAGGCCTGCATGTGCAGCCCCCGGGCGAGCAGTACTCGCGGCAGGCATTGTTTGTATCAAAATGCCGGTCCGCCTGGCTGCCGTCGCCGAAAGCTGTCACGCCCATTGCGAATTTCCGTGTTTCAGCTAACTTGTACAAAAAACCTGTACAAGAATGAGGCTTTGTACATGTATTGCCAGTGGCCCTTCACGCTGTACTTTGACGGCGCCTGCCCCTTGTGCGCTCGGGAGATCGCCTTCCTGCGCAGGAAATCGACCGGGGGAAAGCTCATCCTGGTTGACATCAGTGCTGATGATTTCGATGCAGGGGCGTTGGGCTTGGCAGTCGAGCAACTGAGGTCGTGCCTGCATGGAAGGTTCGCGAGCGGGCACTGGGTTACAGGCTTGGATGCCACCTTGTGGAGTTGGCGTGCTGCGGATGTGGGCCTGTGGGTCGCGCCACTGGCCTGGCGTCCGCTACGTCCCCTGTTTTCGGTTCTTTACAGGCTGTTCTGTCGATTGAGGCCACACTTGGCCTGGCTACCACATCCCGATGGCGGGCACCGTTGTAGCGGTGAGGAGTCCAAATGTCACATTCGTTAGCCGAGCACTTTCATGAAATCCTCGTCGGCATTGGTGAGAACCCGCAGCGCGAAGGGCTTCTGGACACACCCCGGCGTGCGGCAAAAGCGATGCAGTACTTGTGCAACGGGTATGCCCAGGATCTTCACGAGGTCGTAAACGGTGCTCTGTTCGAGAGTGAAAACGATGAAATGATTGTGGTGCGTGACATTGAGCTCTACTCATTGTGCGAACACCACATGCTGCCGTTCATTGGCAAGGCTCATGTCGCGTACCTGCCAACAGGGCGCGTGTTAGGGCTTTCCAAGGTTGCACGCGTGGTGGATATGTTCGCCCGTCGTTTACAGATACAGGAAAACCTCACGCGGCAAATTGCGTATGCCGTGCAGGAAGTCACGGATGCCGCAGGGGTAGCGGTCGTGATCGAAGCCAAGCATATGTGCATGATGATGCGCGGTATAGAGAAGCAGAACTCGGTGATGATTTCATCCGTGATGTTAGGTGCATTTCGCGACGCACCCTCGACGCGACACGAATTCCTGAACCTCATTGGACGACACAATTGACACCCGGTCCTGAACCGTCGCGAAGGGGCGCCCAGATGAATACCGATGCTACTGCGATATCTCCAAGCCGCTTCGCTGTCCTGGGTTACGGCGGTCTGCTGCCGTTTATTGGTTTGACGCTGCTCATCCTTTTTTGGGCTGAGTATCGAGCGTTTTTCTCGATGATGCTGGTTGGCTATGGCGCGGTGATATTGAGCTTCGTCGGTGCCCTGCACTGGGGGTTTGCCATGACGTTGCAGGGTTTGCCCGCGAAGCAGCGTCAAGAGCGACTGGTGTGGAGCGTTATACCGGCCCTGATCGGTTGGGTTGGCACGTTGCTGCCTGTGCCATTGGGATGTCTGGTGTTGACCTTTGGTTTTATCGGCCATCTTTGGCAGGATCGCAAACTGGCGCAAGCGATGCCTGGGTGGTATCTGCCGATGCGCGTGCATCTCACAGCTGTCGCGAGCCTCTGTTTGCTGCTCAGTGCGCTCGCCGTATTCATTGTTTTTTGAAACCCCAATCCACGCTTCGATCCGTTCTACCCTGCCAGGGTGAGCGCTACGGATAACCCAGTCGCGGGGCTGCGCGGCTTGCTTTTCGTTCCATGAATAGACGCTCTCCCACTCAACACTATGCATCCGTCTGTGTCTCTGCTCCCTGATGCGCTTGAGCGGCTGAGCGCTGGGCGGCAAGCACTTGTTGCGCGGTCAGCTCGATGTAGTCGAACACCGCCTCGGGGACCCTGTACAGGTACTGCTTACGCCGATTGTTTGACACGCTCCCGCCATTGCTCAGGCACATCATGACCAAGTTTGCGAGGTCGCTGCCGCGAACATCGAATCGCTCATCAACGGCCCTGTAGACGGCGTCATAGTTTTCCAGAAAGGCCGTCTCATCGCGCAGCTCGACCTCCAGCGCAGGTGAATACAACGCACTGCGTGGCATCCCAGAATCGGCAGATCGCGTCAGCTCCGATGAACTCAAATGTAAACTGCTCGTGATCGATCCATTGCACTTGCCAGTATTCTCGCACGGGCCCGGAATATCCCTGAAGTGTCTCCAGATACAGGCGTTCTTCGCGTTTCATGGCAACTGAAACAGGAAGCAACAGGCCGTTTTCAAGCGCCCGTTCCCATCCATGAACGGGTGGAGGAACACGAACCCGAATGAAATGATGCTTGCCGCCATCACGGCCGACAGATTGCCTTGAGGATTATCATCGGTGCGGCGCGTGGCCGGCCCTCGCAGCTTTTTACAGCTGCCTTCAAGGCCATAACGCACGGCGATCTTCCTGGCGATGATGACGCTGACGGTGATTTGTTTCTGAATGTGTGATCTCTCCCGCTCAATTTTCGTCAAGAAGACTGCCCCTCGCCGTCGTCTGGGGATTGATACAGGGCCTTCCATGCAAACGCTGTTGAACGAGATTCTCGAAGAAGTACGTCCCTTGATCGGCAAGGGCAAAGTCGCTGACTACATTCCCGCGCTGGCTGACGTGCCGGCGAACCAGTTGGGCATCGCTGTCTATGGCAACGATGGCAGTTACCACTGCGCAGGCGATGCGCAGGTGCCATTCTCGGTGCAGAGCATTTCCAAGGTGTTCAGCCTGGTTCAGGCCATTGGCCATTCGGGTGAAGCCATTTGGGAGCGGTTGGGGCATGAGCCTTCGGGGCAGCCGTTCAACTCATTGGTGCAGCTGGAGTTCGAGCGTGGGCGGCCGCGTAACCCGTTCATCAATGCCGGGGCATTGGTGATCTGCGATATCAATCAGTCGCGCTTCGCGGCCCCCACGTTGTCGATGCGCGATTTTGTCCGACGGCTTTCAGGCAACCCTCACATCTCGATCAATACCCGGGTCGCTGATTCGGAATATCAGTTTCGCGCGCGCAACGCTGCCATGGCGTACCTGATGCAGTCATTTGGCAACTTCCATAACGAGGTCGAGACGGTGCTGCGCAGTTACTTCAGTTACTGCGCACTGCAAATGAACTGCCTGGACCTGGCGCGGGCCTTCTGCTTCCTGGCCAATGATGGGTTCTGCAAGCACAGCGGTGAGCAGATCCTGACGCGGCGCCAGACCCAACAAGTGAACTCGATCATGGCCACCAGCGGGCTGTATGACGAGGCGGGGAATTTCGCCTTCAGGGTGGGTTTGCCTGGCAAGAGTGGCGTGGGTGGCGGTATCGTGGCGATCGTGCCGGGTCAATTCACCGTATGCGTGTGGTCGCCAGAGCTGAATGCGGCGGGCAACTCCCTGGCCGGGATGGCGGCGCTTGAGCTGCTGAGTTCACGAATCGGATGGTCGGTGTTCTGATCTGCGAACTCAGGGGGCATCAGGCGTCGCCCTGGCGAGGCACACCGGAAATGGAACCTATCGAAGATGACCCGCGAAGCGTTTGCCCCTTATCAGTCTCTTGCCACTGACTTGCTGAAGTATCTGCCGTCCGACCAGAGTGATGGCTCCCACGACTTGGCCCATATTCATCGCGTGTGGGTCAATGCGCAGCGGATCCAGCGGGTAGAGGGTGGCGACCTTGAAATCTTGCTTGCGGCGACGGTGCTGCACGACTGTGTGGCAGTGGAAAAGCATTCGCCGTTACGTGGGCAGGCCTCGACGTTGTCGGCGAACAAGGCTGCATCAGCCCTTGCAGAGATGGGCTGGCCGAGTGGGCGTGTTGAGCAGGTAGTGCATGCGATCAAAACCCACAGTTACTCGGCGGGGTTCGAACCGCTGACACGTGAGGCCTGCATCCTTCAGGACAGTGACCGGCTTGACGCCATAGGCGCGGTGGGTATTGCCCGGTGTTTTTACGTCTCCGGGCGAATGGGGTCGGCGCTCTATGACTTCGAGAATCCTGCCGCGCAGCAGAGGGCGTACCAGGACGGGGCGTATGCCATCGAGCACTTCCAGACCAAACTGCTCAAGCTCGCCTCGGGCTTTAAAACCCAAGAAGGGGCTCGCCTCGCTGCCGAGCGTCATACCCGGCTTGAAACCTTTCTTACTCAGTTCATGGACGAGATTACCGGGGCAGGTTAGTCATGCCGGGTTCGTACCGTCACTTGAATTCAGTCAGCCCAGCGCCACAGCGGCTCATCCAGCAACCCAACCCCCCGCAGCTGGGTTTGCCCTTGTATTTTTTCCAGCTCTAGCACATTGCACCCGTCACAGGCTGCCAGCGCGTTGATTAATGGCGCACTGTGCGATACCACCCAAACCTGGCTACGGCGTGATGCACGAATGATCAGCCGCGCCAAGGCCGGGAGCAGGTCCGCGTGCAGACTGGTTTCCGGTTCGTTCAAGACCATCAGCGATGGCGGCCGTGGTGTGAGCAGGGCGGCCATCAGCAGAAGATAGCGCAGGGTGCCGTCCGACAATTCAGCACCCTCGAGCGGGCGCAAAAGCCCGTGCTGGTGCAGCCTTACACTGAACAGCCCGCCAGGTGGCGCATTGATCTCCAGACGGCTGCCGGGAAACGCGTCATTCAGCGCCTCCACCAGATCCTCCACATCGCCAATTTCGATAATGGTCTGCAACGCCGAGGCCAGGTTGCGCCCGTCGTGATGCAGCACCGGCGAGCGAGTGCCCAGTTGGGGTTGACGGCAAGGCGCATCACGGTCAATCCGGAAGTGATCATAAAACCGCCAGCTATTGATGAATGCGCGCAGGTCACCGATTTCCGGTGCCTGGCGGGGCCGGCCGACGATGTTGAAGAAGCTCTCGCCGCTGTCAGCATGCTGATCGAGCACCGCCCAGCTGTTGCCCTCGCGGGCCCGCACCAGGGCGTTCTTGCGCTCGACCAGCAAGGAAGAGGGCCGATAGGCGCCAGCGCCCCAGATGGCCTCGCACTTTATTTCGGGGTCGAGCATGAACGCGGTCGGATACGGCAGGGGAATTGGCAGGCCGAGGGTGATGGCAAACCCGAAGTCCTCGGTGGCAAAGCCCAGGCGCAGGCGCCTGGCTTCGCTCGGATGCTGGCCTTGGATGGGCACTTCGCCGCGCCGCATTCGTGCGCTGGTTTCCGGGCCGGCCCACCAGGTCGAATCCAGCCCGCCTTCACGGGCGAGGGCTTCGACCACACCGCCCTGTGCGGTTTCGGCCAGCAGGCGCAGTGCCTTGTACAGGTTGGATTTGCCGCTGCCATTGGCGCCGGTCACCAGGTTGAGTTGGCCCAGCGGCAGCACCAGGTGGTTGATCGAGCGGTAGTTGCCGATGGCGAGGGTAGTGAGCATGCAGTGCTTCCCAGCGTGGACCAGGCGACCGATTGTGGCCGAAGCGTGCCTGCCTTGTCAGCCTCTCTGCTGAGGCTGTTGCAAGTGAAGCAGGCGTGCGCACCGTCTATAGTGTGAGGCAACCTCTCGCGCAAAGGATGCTCACATGGCCAGATCAACAATCATGACAGCCGTTGTCACCTCATTGGCGGTGGCCTTGGCCTCTGGCCCGGCGCTCGCCGACCCGGGTAACGGCAAAGGCCAGGGCCAAGGTCAGGGGCACGGCAAGGGCCAGGCTCAGCATGCCCAGGGCCAGGGCAATCCGGGCGGCCACAAGCAGAGCGCCGGCGGCAATAACTGGCACGGCGGCCCGTCCATCGACCGTGGCGATGTACTGGGCATCCTCGGTGGCCACCGCAACTACTGGAGTCCGGGCCCGGCATTGCCTCCCGGCATTCAGAAGAACCTGGCCCGCGGCAAGCCTCTGCCGCCCGGTATCGCCAAGAAACTGGATGGCCGTCTGTTGGGGCAGTTGCCTCACTATGACGGGTATGAATGGATGCAGGCAGGCGCAGATCTGATACTGGTCGCCGTGGCGACCGGTATCATCTATGAGGTGTTGAACGGGGCGTTCGACTAAGGCCCGGGTGCGAGCAGTCCGCCCGGTCCCTGCAGGCGCTGGCGTGCCTGCGATGGGCTGCGCAGCAGCCCAATGGTCTATCAACGCCGTCGCAACACGGCGGCCAGTCCAATGGTCAGCACCACAGCGCACAGCATGGCCAGCCCGATGGTCACGCCAACGCCCCACGTTTCCAGCAGCCCCGCCAATACCAGATAGAACGCAATCACCCCCACCGCGCCGATCGCATTCCCCCGCACCATCGCCGCCATCCCGGCTCGCCCGCCCTGCACATGGGCGAACACCACCAGCGGCCAGGCAATCACCGGAATCGGCGCCAGCATCCCGCTGGTGGCCGGGCCCAGCCAGCTGGCCAGGCTCGTTGTGATCATCAGCAGGGAAGTGGCAGATACCATGCGCAACGGGATTTCCCAGTGCCGGTGCCGGGGGCGGGCCAAGGTATCAGGCTTGGGCTCGCGGCCGCTGGCGCGGATCAGCACGCCGATCAGCACCAACGCCACTGCAATCGACAGGTACAGGCTGCCCCAGTGGGTAAAGGCATAGGCGGCCAGGCCATAGAACAGCAACGCCAGCAGTACGGCCACGGCGATGCCGAGTGTGCGCGTGGTCAGCAGGTAGACGGTGTAGGTGGCCTGCACCGCCGCCAGGCCGCCCAGTGCGCCGGGCAATGCGCCTAGGGCGAAGGCCGTGCCCTGTTCCAGGCACAGGAAGGTCATCACCAGCGCCGAGGTGATCGGCAGGCCGGACAGCAATCCGCCTAGCAGGCCGCCCCAGCGCCGGGAGGCGAGGGAGATGGCCCACATCAGCAGGGGGGTGATGGTGAGTTTCAGGTAAAACAGGGTCATTGCGGGTGCATCCAGGCTTGATGAAGGTGCGCCCGCCTTCGACATTGGGTCGGGCGCGGGTGAATCAGCCGCGGCTGGCCTCCAAGGCCTGGGCCAGGTCGGCGATGATGTCGTCACTGTGTTCGATGCCGATTGACAGGCGCACCATGTCCCGTGGCACGCCGGCCTTCTCCAGTTCCTCGTCGTTGAGCTGACGATGGGTAGTGGAAGCGGGATGGCAGGCCAGTGACTTGGCGTCGCCGATGTTCACCAGGCGTACCACCAGCTGCAACGCGTCGATGAAGCGCGCGCCAGCCGCCTGGCCACCCTTGATACCGAACGACAGGATCGACGCCGGCTTGCCGCCGGTGTAGCGCTGGGCCAGTTCATGTTCGGGGTGGTCGGGCAGCCCGGCGAACTTCACCCAGGCCACCTGCTCGTGGGCTTGCAGGTAATGGGCGACCTTCAGCGCGTTCTCGGTATGGCGCTCCATGCGCAGGGCCAGGGTTTCCAGGCCTTGCAGGATCAGGAAGGCGTTGAACGGCGACAGCGCGGCGCCGGTGTTGCGCAAGGGCACCACACGGCAGCGGCCGATGAAGGCGGCAGGCCCGAAAGCTTCGGTGTAGGTGACGCCGTGGTAGGACGGGTCGGGGGTGTTGAGCAGGGCGAAGCGTTCCTTGTTCTCGGCCCAGGGGAATTTGCCGGAGTCGATGACGATGCCGCCGATGCTGGTGCCGTGGCCGCCGATGTACTTGGTCAGCGAGTGCACGACGATGTCGGCGCCGTGCTCGAACGGCCGGCACAGCACCGGGGTGGCCACGGTGTTGTCGACGATCAGCGGCACCCCGTGGCGGTGGGCGGCTTCGGCCAGCGCGGCGATATCGACGATATTGCCGGCGGGGTTGCCGATGGACTCGCAGAATACCGCTTTGGTACGCGCGTCGATCAGCGCTTCGAGGGCGGCGATATCGTCATGGGCCGCGAAGCGGGTGTGGATACCCATGCGTGGCAGGGTGTGCGCCAGCAGGTTGTAGGTGCCACCGTACAGCTTGGCCACCGAGACGATATTGTCGCCGGCTTCGGCGACGGTCTGGATGGCGTAGGTGATAGCCGCCATGCCCGAGGCTACGGCCAGCGCGCCAACCCCGCCTTCCAGGGCGGCCATGCGCTGCTCGAGCACGTCGTTGGTGGGGTTCATGATGCGTGAGTAGATGTTGCCGGCAACCTTCAGGTCAAACAGGTCGGCGCCGTGCTGGGTGTCATCGAAGGCGAAGGAGGTGGTCTGGTAGATCGGTACGGCCACCGCCTTGGTGGTCGGGTCGGGGCTGAAGCCCGCATGGATGGCAAGCGTTTCCAGCTTCATGCAATCGTTCCTTGAGCGTGGGTGGAAGCGCTCGAGCATGCGGCGGCGAGCAGGCGTGGGTCAAGGGTGTCGCTCTGGCGCGACAGCACTCACCTTGGCCGCCCAAACCGCTTGCGATACTCAGCCGGCGTCACCCCCACATGCTTCACAAACGTTCGCCGCAACGTGTCGGCATTGGCAAACCCACACAGCGCGGCCACTTGCTTTGGCGCCTCCCGCCCAGTTTCCAGTCGCGCCCGTGCGGCACTCACACGTGCCAACTCCACCCAGGCTGCCGGTGTCATGCCTACATCGTGTTGAAATACCCGTGCAAAATGCCTGGGGCTGAGCCCAACCCTTGCAGCCAGGGAGGCAATCCCATGGTCCAGTGCCGGGTTGGCGGCCACGTACCGCTGCAATTCTTGTAGCGCCGAGCGCCCGACAGGTGACGTGCCGCCTTGGCGGCTGAACTGCAGTTGCCCGCCAGGCCGTTTGAAGTACATCACCAGCTGTCCCGCTACCTGTTTGGCAACGTTACCCCCAAGGTCCTCTTCCACAAGGGACAGGGCCAGATCCAGGCCAGCCGTCACCCCGGCGGCAGTACGCAGTTTGCCGTCGTGCACCTGAATGGCATCGGCGTCCACTTGCACCCGGGGATAACGCTCGGCCAGCGTTTGCACCACGGACCAGTGGGTGGTCGCGCGGCGATCATCCAGCAACCCCGCAGCTGCCAGGGCAAATGCCCCGGTGCATACCGAGCCGTAGCGGCGGCAAGTACCAGCGCGCAGGCGCAGCCAATCAAGAATGCCCGGGCGCAGGTACTGGTCAGCGGCATGTGGCGTGCCGGCAACCAGCAAGGTGTCGATGGCTCCCAGCGCTTCCCCGATCCAGCCGTCAGCGACCAACCGAGTGCCGGAAGAGCTGACCAGCGGCCCTGGCTCGCAAGCCAGCAGCAGCAGGCGATAGGCGACACGACCGGCTTGGCGGTTAGCCTCGGCGAAAACATCGAGCGGGCCGCTGGCATCCAGCAGTTGTACGCCGGGCATGGCCAGAATGGCGACGGTCATGGGAGGAGGGGGCATGATGGCTCCAGGCAGTTTACAGCAAGTCCGTTATTCATCGACATTGGCAGTATATGGCGTTACAAGTCAATTGAGGACATTGGCGCGCAGCCGCAAACTGAGCGCGTCATCAACCCACCCAAGGAGCGACCATGTCCTCATCCATCGCCGGTATCCAGGTGCCTGACAGCGCCATGGCCCGGGAAATCACAGAACTTGTGCGCGACACGGCTTCACCACTGCTCTTCCACCATTCCAGCCGGGTTTTCTATTTTGCTGCCCTTGCCGGGCAGCGGTTAGGGCTGCGTTATGACAGCGAACTGCTTTACGCGGGTTGTATGTTCCATGACATGGGGGTGACCCATGAGCACAGTAGCGAATGCTGCCGCTTCGAGGTTGATGGCGCCAACGCAGCGCGTGATTTCCTACAGTGTCGTGGCGTGGACGAGCGCGATGTCGAACGCGTGTGGACAGCGATCGCGCTGCATACCACGCCGGGAATTCCAGAGCACATGCACCCCCTGATAGCCCTGGTAACGGCGGGGGTAGAGACCGATGTGCTGGGGCTGCATCACGAGGGGCTGGGTAATGCCGCACGGGATGCGGTGGTGCAAGCTCACCCGCGTGGGAGGGATTTCAAGGAGGCCATCATCCAGGCGTTTTACGAGGGGATCCGGCATAAGCCGCAGACCACCTTTGGTAATGTGAAGGCGGATGTCATCGCGGACAAAGAGCCGGCCTTTCGGCCGGGGAATTTCTGCAGCATCATTCGTCAGTCTTGTTGGGCAAGCTGAACAGCGAGCCCGCAGACTGCAGCACCCGCTCGCCGGCGAGGCGCTTTATGGCGTGCATGGTAATGCGCAGGTTGGCAGTTGTTCCCGCTCCAGGTCTGGTGCCTGAGGCGAGCGCACTCTGTTCGCCACCCCAAACGGTACATGCACCATCGGCAGGTTCCCCGCTGGCGATTGCAAGTGCGTGCGCTGGTCGTCGAAAAACACATGCGGTTTCAAGATCGACAACACCCTGGGCTTATCCATACCGCCTAGAAAAAAGCACTCATCCGGCGAAACGCCCCAGTCCTTCAAGGTCGTCACTACCCGCTCATGCGAGGGCGCGTTGCGCGCCGTGACGATGGCAATACGCAGGATCCGCTGGTACGTCGGGTCTTCGGCCAGCTTGTGGTCCTCCAGCATGCGTATCCGCGAGAGCTTGCGGTAAAGGTCTGCCAAGGGCCCCGGCGAATGCGGGGTGCCCTTGTGCATGCGCTCGTGTTCCTGAAAGTCGTCCAGGTTGTCGTTGCGCTTGTACACACTCTCTGCCTCGTCGTCGGCAATCACGCCATCGAAGTCGAAGGCCACCCGCAGCTCGGTGTCGATTTCATCATCGTAGATGCGCGTAGGCAGCACACGCCCGGCAGGGTAGTTGGCGTCGATGGCCTTTTGTACATCTTCCTCGTTGGCACTGAGGAACAGCGAAGCATTGAACGCCGGGATGTACTCGTAGGGCGAGCGGCCTGACATGAATGCCGCACGGGTGATGTCCAGCTGATAGTGGCTGATGGAGCGGAACACCCGCAGGCCGGTTTCCGGCGAGTTGCGGGAGAGCAGCACCACTTCCACCGGCAACTGGTCGGGGAACGCCTTGTTGATGCTCAGGAAGCGGCGAATGAACGGCAGCGCCACCCCCCTGGGAAACGGCTCGTCCAGGTTCTGTTCCTGGTGTTGGCGGTACGCCTCGACACCTTGTGTCTGGTAGATGTCATCGGAGACGGAGAGGTCGAACAGCGCACTCGAGGCAACGCCGATGACCAGTTTTTCTTCAATGGGGTAGGGCATGAAGCGGCTCCTGCGAGTGGCTTGAAGGCAAGTGTACGCGCACGCTCTGACGAAAGCCGTCAATTGCACGACTCATCAGTGGATTAGATGATGTCATTTTGATAGCTTCCCGCCCCTTACCGCAGTATCCGGATAGTGATTGATGAACCAGCTACATGAACACGGCACCCTGGCTCCGCTTGCCGAGGCGAATGGGAACAGGATGCACGAGCCCCACCTTGAGGCGGACGCTTCGACCCTGCGGGCCACCGAACACGAAGCACTGCAGGCCAGTATCGAGGCGCTGAACAAAAAGCTGGTGGCAAGCACCCTGGCCCGTGTGCAGAAGGAAGGGGCGATCCACAAGAGCCTTGAGCAGTACCAGCAGCAACTGGCCGCCAGCAACCAGGTTCGGGAGGGGCTGTCCATCACGGTGACCACGGCGCTGAAGAAGCTCGTACTGGCAACCAGCGCCCAGGCAGACCGCATGGACAGTGTGGAGGCACGGTTGACCGGCCTGGCCAAGCACCAATGTGGATGCGCGTCGCAGTCAGCGCCCGGTTGGCCAGCGTATCTGGAACGTCATGCCGTGTCGTTGGTCGCCTTGGCCGTGGCGGTCTTTACGCTGGGGCTGCACCTGCTGCGATAGTGCGACCTGAAGGTGACGCCGAGCCGGCATGAATAGCTAAAGGTCAAGATGTAGTCGTTGCGCGTATCTACCGGCTCATGCGCTCCTTCGACCATGCTCGCGAACTGCCCGCCGATGAACCACGCCGGCCACGCACTTCAGCACATACCCCAACACCACCGCCGCCCCTGCACTGGCAAAGATCATTTCCCGCCCGGCACTCTGTTGCTGCAAGGCCACTAACGCCGGCGCTGCCGCCGCGGCCCCCAGTTGCAGCGCACTGACCCAGGGCGTCAACGTGCCGCGTGGATCATTGGTGGCAATTGCCCCCATGTAGTAGGTTAGCGCCAGCACCCAGCCGAAGTTCATCAGAAACAGAGCCATGCACAGCTGATCGGCATCATGCGTATAGCGCGCCAGCAGGGTGATTGACACCAGTACTACCAGCGAGCCCAGGCCGATCATCGGGCCACGGCTCACCCGTGCGCCCAGCAGGCTGGGCAGGGCGCCGCCAGGCAAGCCACCCAGTATTCCCAGCCCGAACGCCCAGCCCACATCCACTGCGTCGATGCCACGTTCGCGCGCCAACTGTTCGACAAACCCCCACAACGAATAGATGGCCAGCTGCAGGAACAGCATCCCCAGCAGGGCGTAGTGCCCGATAATCGCCGAGCCGCCGCTTGGTTGTGCCAGGCGCACTGGCGTTGCATGCTGCAGCCGTACCGGAATGAACAACGCAGCCACAGCGATCAGCACGAACCAGAAACCCAGTGATGCAATCGCCGTGCGGTGACCGAACTGCTCTGCCAGTTGTGGCAGGCACGTCGCGTACAGGGCAAAGACAGCGGTTTGAATCAGCAGCGACAGGCCGTACGAGCGATCCTGGCCCGGCAGCCGGCCGAGCCCGCTGATCGACCCGGCATACAGCAGACCCGCAGCGATACCACAGGCAAAACGGCACAGAATCAACGTCGTCAAAGTGTCCAGCGCAGCGCTGAGGACGTTCAACATCAGCGCTGCAAAGGCTGCCGCCAGGTACAGCCCACGGCCACCCGGGTGACGCCTGGGTATCGACAGCAGCAGGCAACCGAGCAGTGTTCCGCTCATTTCACTGGAAAGTACCCAGCCCTGTTGGCTCAGGTCCAGATGCAACCGCTCGGCCAGCAGGCCGATGAAGATGGGTTGTACGCCAATGATGATCAGCGCCGTGGCGGCGATGTAGATCAGCGCAGCACGCAGAAGCAGGGTGTTGTTATTGTTGTGCATGGTCGGGTCCGGGGTCAGGCGCGGGGCAGGGTACCTGCATCGTGGGTGATACGGCCGTTCATCACGGTCAGCGCTACTTCGGTATTGCCGATCTGGTAGCGGTCCAGTTCGAACAGGTCCTGCTCCAGCACGATGATGTCGGCACGCTTGCCAACGGTGATCGAGCCGATTTCACGTTCCAGGCCCAGTTGGTAGGCACCGTTGAGCGTATAGGCGGCAATCAGTTGCGGGATACTCAGGCGCTCGTCGGCATCGGGCATCACAGGGGCGTCGGGTTCGCCACTGAGCTGGCGGGTGTGGCCCGATTCGATGTGTTCCACCGGCTTGTGCTGGCATCGGCATTGGCAGACCAGGCCGTCCATGCCGATGGACACGGTCACACCCTGGTCGATGAAGCTGCGGAATTTGTACATCGACGCCCAGCGTGGGTAGCCATAGGCCTGCTGGATGGCCTCGGCGTAGGCGTCGACCACGCCCCACTGCAACTGGGTGTTGGCCATGACGCCGATGCGGCGAAAGCGCGGGATGTCGTCGGGGTGGGTGAGGAAGGCGTGAGTGATGACGTGGCGACGGTCGCGGGGCGGGTTGCTGGAGAACGTGCGCTCGAACACGTCCAGCGCCATGCGCACGGCGGCATCGCCCACTGCATGCACCATCACGTCGATACCGAGGGCGTCGGCCTTGCGCACATGGCCCTCGAACACTTCCTCGGGCATCGTCGTCGAACCGCAGCTATGTGGCTTGTCGCAATAGGGCTCGAGCAGGAATGCGGTGTGGTTCAGCTCGGTCCCGTCCAGCATCAGCTTGAGGGTCTGCGCCTTGACCAGCGGCGAGTCGTAGCGTTCGCGCAGGGCTTGCAGCCGAGTGACCGGGTCGTCCTCGGTGCCCATGTTGATGTAGCTGCCGACCACCCGCAGTTTCAGGCGCTCTTCACGCTCCAGTTGCTGAAGGGTTTCATACAGCAGCGACTGGTCGCCGGCGGGGTCGAGGAAACCGGCATCGAATACTGTGGTAATCCCGGCCGCCACCAGTTTCTCCTGCCAGAAGGGGATCGAGCGCAGGTACAGGTCGATGCCTGTCGGCAGGTAGCCGGCTTCGCTCAGGCGTTGCATCAGTAGCGAATAGGCGGCGCAGTCAATGATCACGCCTGTGGGCTCGCCGGTGATCGGGTCCTTTTCGAACCAGCTGGCGCCTTCTTCTACCGCCGGGGTGTTGCGGTCGATGCCGGCAGCGTTCAGGGCGAAGCTGTTGACCCACATGGTGTGATAGTCGGTGGACAGCAGGCACACGGGCTTGTCCGGACAGATGGCATCCAGTACTTCGCGGCGCAACATGTGCCCAGGCATCAACGGCTGGATCCAGCCCATGCCGGTAATGGCTTTTTCAGAGGGGTTGGCCTCGACGTAGGCCTTGAGCAGGGCCAGCACCTGTTGTGGGTCTGTGTGGTTGACCAGCGCCTGAAAGGCAAAGGCGGTAGAGGAAAAGTGCCAGTGAGACTCGACGAAGCCCGGCAGCACCAGTTTGCCGCCGGCATCCAGCAGCCGCGTGGCAGGGCCGGCGTACGCCATGACGCTGCCGTGGTCGCCCACGCAAACGATGCGTTCGCCGCAGATGGCCACCGCCTCGGCCCAGGGCCTGTGCGGGTCGACCGTGTAGATGCGGGCATTGTGGATAACGAGGTCTGCGGCGGTGGACATGGCAACTCCCGGGGTCAGAATAGAGCATTAGTTTTGAGTTGATTAAAACCTTTAGTCAATAAAATATTTATACGGCATAGCTTTGCGTTATGCTGGGCGCCGACGTGTACGGATCGAAAAGGTGTAAACGTGAGCGGATTGCGCGAGCAGCAGAAGGCGATGCGTCGTGAAACCATCAGCCGAACGGCGCTAGGCCTGTTTGAAACGCAGGGTTACCAGACCACCACCATGGAGCAGATCGCGCGCCTGGCCGCAGTGTCGGTGCCCACGGTGTTTGCCTACTTCGGCAGCAAGCAGGAGATTTTGCTGGAGAAGCTCCGCGAGGCCGACCACCGGGCGGTGACCGAAGCCCGGCGGCGCCTGCCGGAATTCGACGATGCGCTGGAGGCCCTGTGCTGTTACGAAGCGCACTTGACCGATTACGCATTCGAGGTGCTGCCTGCACCGCTCTGGCGCGAGATATTGCCGCCGTTGCTACCGTTGCTGGGGGCTGAGCAGCAGGGCGTGCCGGATGCCTACAGGCGGGTCAATGACGCGCTGGTCAACGAGTTGAAGTGCCTGCTACAGGACTTGTGCGACAGCGGCAGGCTGGCGGCTGGGCTGGACGTGGGCTATGCGGCGTTCCTGATCAACGACTACGGGCACCTTCAGTTGCTGCGCCTTTGCAGCCGCGAGCCGCTGGACATGGCGGCACACCGGGCGGATGTGCGGCGGTTCATGGGCTTTATCCTGGCCGGCATGCAAGCGTGATGAGACTGATCAGGGCGCGCGTGGGCGGCCCTGTCGCGACACGAGGCCGGCCCTACAGGCCGCCAGATAGCTGCTCCACCAGAAAATCCACAAACACCCGCACCCGCGCCGGCATCGCCGGGCCGCCGACGAACACCGCATGAATCGGTTCCCGATCACCAGGGTTGTAAGCCTCCAGCAACGGCACCAGTTGCCCGTTGGCCAGGTCATCGGCCACGGTAAAGGTGCCGATACGCGTCACACCGGCGCCCAGCCTGGCCAACTGCGCCAGCGCCTCGCCACTGCTGCATTCGATATTCCCTTTAACCTTCAGTGAGAACGTATGCCCGTCGCGGTGAAACGGCCAGTCGGGCATCGCGCGGCGGAAGTTGAAGCGCAGGCAGTTGTGCCGGGCCAGGTCTTCAGGTGCAAGCGGGGTACCGTAGCGTTGCAGGTATTCAGGCGAGGCCACCACTACCTGGCCGGTCTCGCCAATGGCGCGAGCGCTCAACGAGCTGTCCGGCAGGTGACCGAAGCGCAGCGCCACGTCGGCCTGGCCGCTGAGAATGTCGGCCACCTCGTCACTGAGGGTCAGGTCAACCAGCACTTGCGGGTAGCGTGCGCTGAAGGCCGCCAGCAGCGGCACTACGGTCAACCGGGCATGGCCCAGCGCAGCGCTGACCCGCAAGCGCCCGCGTGGTACGCCTTGGTCAGTGATGGCTTCTTCCACTTCGAGCATGTCCGCCAGCACCCGCCGTGCGCCGCGCAGGTAGGCCTCTCCCTCGGGGGTGAGGGTGAGCGCCCGGGTCGTGCGCAGCAGCAGGCGGGTACCCAGGCGCTGTTCGGTGCGGGCGAGAATGCGGCTGACCGCCGAGGGAGTCAGGCCCAGCGCCCGGGCGGCAGCAGACAGGCTGCCCTCTTGCGCCACCTTGGCAAAAACCTCCATCTCTCCGGATCTGCCACTGAAGTCCATTTGTGCCTCTCAAGCAAAGGTGGTTCGCAAAAATGCAGTCTAGTGCGCGTTTGAAACGGATCGTAGCATTTGCGGCATAGATAAGGAGCTTGCCATGCGTATCAATCCACCGCTTGTCGCACTCGCCATCGGTGCCTTCGGCATCGGCGTTACAGAGTTCGCCCCCATGGGGATGTTGCCCAGTATCGCTACCGACCTTGGCGTTTCCATTCCTGCTGCCGGGCTGCTGGTCAGCGCCTATGCCATCGGCGTGCTGATCGGCGCGCCGCTGATGACCCTGGCCACGGTGAAGATCCCGCGCCGTTACCTGCTGATCGGGCTGATGGCCATTTTCACCTTGGGCAACCTGATGTCGGCCCTGGCCAGCGACTACGCCAGCCTGCTGGTGGCCCGCGTGGTCACTTCACTCAACCACGGCGCCTTCTTCGGCATCGGCTCGATCGTCGCGGCCAGTGTGGTGCCGCCGGCGAAGCGCGCCGGGGCCGTGGCTGCAATGTTCATGGGTTTGACCCTGGCCACCATCGGCGGAGTGCCGTTGGCGACCTGGTTGGGTGAAATGCTGGGTTGGCGCACGGCGTTCTGGGGTATTGCCGGGCTTGGCCTGGTGGCGATGACCACACTCTGGTACGCACTGCCCAATGTTGCGTCGCCCAAGGGCGAGGGTGCCATGGCCGAGATCCGTGTGCTGGGCCGCAGGCCGGTTCTGGCGGCATTGTTGCTGACCGTGGTGGGTTCCAGCGCCATGTTCACGGTGTTCACCTACATTGCGCCGATCCTGCAGCATGAAGCGGCGGCGTCCACCCCTTTCGTGACGGCCATGCTGGTGCTGTTCGGTGTCGGCCTGACCTTGGGCAACGTGTGGGGCGGCAAGGCGGCGGACCGCTCGATCGATCGCACCCTGATCCTGTCACTGGCTGGGCTGATTGCCGTGCTGCTGGTGTTTCCGCTGGTACTGGATTGGCCGCTGCCGACCGCCCTGGCGATCCTGGTCTGGGGGGCGGCCAGCTTTGCCCTGGTGCCGCCGCTGCAAATGCGGGTAATGGAAGCGGCCAAGGATGCGCCCAACCTGGCCTCGGCAGTCAACATCGGCGCGTTCAATCTGGGCAATGCGATCGGTGCGGCGCTGGGCGGCGCGGTGATCAACGCGGGGCTGGGCTACCCGGCGATTTCCCTGGCGGGGGCTGCGATGGCGGCGCTGGGGCTGGGGCTGGTGCTGCTGTTTGCCTGGCGGGGGCGAGGGGGGGTAGCTGCGCGGCAGGTTGCGCTGTAACAGGCCGGGACCTTGGGGCGCTTTGCGCCCCTCGATACCCCCTTGCGGGTATTACGGGGTACCGTTTCGGCCATGCAAGTGATAGGCAGGGCGCTCGCTCAGGCGCTCGTAATAATCGCGCACAGCGGGCAGGTGCGGGTGCTCGAACGGCGTTTCGAACCAGCGGTTGACCGACAGGCCGATAGGGATGTCGGCCAGGGTGAACTGGCTGCCGGCCACATAGGCACCGGTGCTGGCCAGTTGGCGGTCGAGGATGTGCATGTAACGCGACCACTCGGCACAACCGGCAGCAAGGGCCTGCGGGTCCTGGTGAGCGGGCGAATGCCTGACCAGCGACATGAACGCATAGCTCCATGAGCGGTTCAGGTCCGAGGCCTGCCAGTCTATCCACTGGTCGATCCTGGCCCGCGCCTGGGCTTCGCCGGGATAGAACGCGGTGGCGCCGTAGCGGTTGGCCAGGTAGCGGATGATGCTGTTGGATTCCCACAAGGTGAAGTCACCGTCCTGGATCACCGGGATCATGGCGTTGGGGTTCAACGCGAGAAACTCGGCGCTGTCAGTGGCCTTGAAGCCGGAGCCCCAGTCTTCGCGCTCGAACGCGATCTCGAATTCGGCGCAGGCCCACATGACTTTTCGCACATTGATGGAAGAGGCTCTTCCCAGTATTCGCAGCATGGTGTTCGTCCTTGTGTGGGGGAGGTTGATCGTCCGCCACTGCCGGGGGGCTGGTCAAGGGGGCTGAGCAGCGGCACGGCGCTCCCTGTGCAGGGTTCTTGTAGTCCATTTCCTAAAGTGACCCTTTCCACGCCTTTGTCGTTGAAATGGGGCTGGCAGCGGCCTAGCCTCGGCACGCGCCTAACCTTGAGGAATGGACATGGACAGCGAAACGCTGAAAAACAGCAGCAAGCCCACTGTCGTGCGTGCAGCGAGCCGCTTTGGCAATAGCGATGCCGAACTGGTGCAAATGAAACCGCAACTGCCAATACGCACCGCACTGATGGAGGCATCGGGCATCATGGGCTGTATCACCGAAATCACCCGCAAGGCCATCGACAGGCCAGACGACCGCCAGGTGATGATGAAGGCCACGTACTACCTGGCAGGGATGGCCAAGTCACTGATCGACGGCCAGTTGCTGCAGATGCGTCAGTCGCGCGAAGGCGAGGGCGAAGCCTAGCCAGGCTTGCTTGGGGGGCGCGAACTTGGCACCCTTGGGCGGTTTTTATCGTCTGTAACACGACAGAAGGAAGCATGCATTGAGCTGGGACAAGGTGGGGAAGCTTCTCGTCGCCGTGCTGATCGGCCTGATGGTCCTGTTGGCCGCCTACGCGTTGCTCAGGGGCAATCCACGCCTTGAGGCGTCACTGACCTATGCCTACCTCACTTACCCCAGCCAGTTCAGCGAGCGAATCAGCAAGGCCAGCGAGCAGCTGAAGTACGAGCAGTTGCAGGGGCAAATCAACGGTATCGCTCAAGGCCAGCTGAGCCATGATCAGGTCGAGCGGCTCATCGAAATGGCACAGGCACCTTATGCTCATTTGTTCGCCAAGCCTTTCGAGGCCGGGCTGGTCGACCACCGTACCGGCCTGCTGATCGAACTGCACAACAGTGGTGATGCACAGGTCCGGCAGGTGAAAATCCGCCTGCCAGCCAAGGGCCTGGTGCAGGTGCGCGATGCTGCCGGCAACGACACGCTGCTGGAAACCGCCATCGCCCAGGTTGATATCCCGGCCATCGAGCCAGGTGGCACCTGCAAGGTGTGGGTGTATTTCGATGCCGACTACTCGCAGATCCGCCATGGCGGGGTCAGTATCAGCCACGCCGACGGTGAAGCCCATGTGCAGGTGTACCGCGAGGTCATCGGTTTTCCGGCCATGGTAGCCCGTTACAGCCGTGAGCTGATGATACTGCTTGGCATTCTGGCAGCCAGCGTACTGGGCTTGGCCTATGCCTGCCTGGCACGTCGTGACCCGCGGTAAAACGACCTGAGCCATTCCGGCGTCGCGTTTTGGCGATGCCGTGGCGTTTCCCGGAACCTACTGACGCCGTTTGCGCTATTCCTTACAGCTCTCTCCATCATGCAGCGCCAGGCTCTGGCGCAATTGTTCTATCATGGCCCCGCGCAGCGCCTGCGGGGCCTGGATGCGGATCGACCCCGCCTGGGACAGCAGCCAGCCCATCAGCGCGCGGTTGTCGTTGACGGTGGCCACCAGCGCGGCGCCGCCGCTAGCCTGCGGCGTCAGTTGCATATCGTCGGACAGGGGTGACTGTTCCAGGCGGCGAGCCAGTGCGTCATCGACCCAGGCACACAATACAACGTGTGTCGGGGGCGCAAGTGCGTCGGGTTGCAGCTGCTGCGCTTCGCTCAGGCTCAAGCCCGGTTGCCAGTACCAGCCATAAGGCATGCCTTTACTGTTGCACTGTAGCGGGAACAGTGCGGCGAGCTCGACCAGGTCGCGCTCGACGGTGCGTTTGCTGGTGGTATGGCCCACGGTTGTCAGGGCAGCCTGCAACTGGGTGGAGCTCATTCCCGGGTGGCGGCCGGGCAGTAACTTGAGCAGTTGCCACTGGCGGGCGATAGTATGGCGGGTCGGGTGGCTGGGCAAAGGGCTCGTCCTTGAGAGCAGGCACGAAGCCTGCTTGGATAGTGGCGTTTAGCTATTGCCAGCATACCTTTTCCCGGAATGGGATCCAAGTTCTCGGGCGTGCTCTTGGCTCGAGGCGTGTCACTCTCTTGCCACAACTACCAATCCCACAAGGGCCCGCTCCCACATGGCACGCGGACCGCTTGCGCGCTGAGTTTTCTGCGCGACTGCGCAGTCAAAGGGGCTGGGCGATGTCCCACAAAGGCCTCGTCTATCGCGTCGAAGACGAGCGTATCGTTGTAGTGATGGTATCGGTTGGCAAGTGCGAGCTTAGCGAGGTCTATCGATCTGCTCAGAAGCGGTGAACGCCATCATGGTCATCAACCAAACGCCGCGCGCTGCCAATGCGCCTCGCTTACGATCGCAATGTTCGCACCTGCTTCCCTGATTTCCACTGCTTTCTTGATCTTCGTGCCATAACTGCTGTGCAGCCACTGCTCGTTGCCAATACTGCCAATGACCAGATAGTGGATCTTCTTGCTCACCCCTGCGGCGATTGAACCCCCACGTTCGACTACCAGTGCTTCGCATGCTTTGCGAGGCCCGTAAGCCATTGTGCCGGTAAACAGGAACATGCGGCCTGCCCACTCCAGTTTGGGTTCGGGGCTATTGAGTGGCAGTGACGTGGGTGAAGAGAATGGGTTGTCGCTGCAGCGCGGCTTGCCGGTGAGCTGCTGCAATAGCTCAAGCAGCTCAGCCGACTCAGCAGCATCCAGCATATTGTCCTTGAGCATGTCGCTCAGGCGCCGGTACAACAAATTGATGACCGGATCCTCAAGATGAACGAGTTGCTGCTCCATCCATCCTTTGAGGAACTCGGCTTCTTGTTGATTGACCTGATTGTCGGCAGTCAGGCCCGCAGCGATTCCAATCAACCCATCAACCGAGCGCTGCGTGATCCGCGCTTCGTGAAAAAAGCGGCTGTTCTGAAATTCCTGGTGAAGATCGACCATTCCCTGTCCCTCGTTTCTATTCCGTCAGGATTAAAGCGTTGGCGTATTTTTCTTGGTCCGCTGTGAAGGTGGTCAGCATGCCGGTGTGATTGCAGGTCAAGGTGAGCTCTGTTCGTGTATCGATGAACAGATCTTCGCCGCGAAGGCCCTGCCATTGCGCCAGATACTTGAGCGAACCGTACTTCATCGGTTTTTTCAAGGCGCGATCATGTCCACCTTTCCAACCTAGCACCGGGAGTGCGCCGTCGACACAGTGGCGAGCAAGTTCTGGCTGAGTCAGGGCCCGCTCCCGGCCAATCTCCCAGCACCGGATCAAGCCCTCGTCGGGCCCTTTCCATGCTTCTTCCCAGGTGATCAAGGGTCGGATGGGCTGATGAATAGGGCGTCGAATGACCCCGGTAGTTCGATCCATGACTGAGATTGTCCGTAATGTTCAGTTGGATCGGATGCTACTAATTGGCCATCATTGTGTCCAGTTCTTCGCCTCTTTGATGTCCTCATGGGGGGCCATACCTACCCTGACAGAAAGGGCCGCCTTGCAGGTGTATTACGTGCGACTCCGAATGCCTGAGGCCTGTTCAACCATAGGTTGAAACCTGACAGGGGTGTAATTGAAGTCTTTGGTTTTATAGATGTTTTGTCGCAAGATTTTGATTCTTGTGTATTGTTTGTCTTGTTGTGGCTTGGGTATCGTGCTGACGGTTCCGCTATACGCTTTTACGATTGTTCGGGTTATATCTGAAAAACGTTGGCCGAACGACAGTTGCCCGTCTGGTCCAGGTTCTCCAGAGTGACAAGCGATTATGTGTATTTTTTCGTAGCGCTCAAAGCTGATTTTTTGGGTGGACAGGTGTTCGTAGAGTGCATCTGCATCCATTCCGGCGACCTTGGAGTTTTTTCCGTGCGCATAGATATTGAGCGCTTTCTTTTGCCAGAATCGTTTTCTGGACGTAAATACCGCCAAGTTGTTCTCCCTCAGCAGAACCTTGCCGCGCATATGCCCCGTCGGATCAGAGGCATTTACAGGGTCCCCCGCCAGGTAGGCGTAGCAGTTGATACCACCAGCTCCGAATGGGCTCACAGAATCAGGGCCTGCGAATCTCATCAGCATTGGGTTGTAGCCGCGATAGCCGTTACCTAATAAGTAATATGAGGTAACAGGGTCGCAGTACTCTCCCTTGAATCCCGCAAGCATGCCCCCAGCGGCATGAGAATATCCCCATGGATTGAAAACTACCGGTGCCGTGCTGTTGATGGTCAATAGCATCAAGGTCGAGCCTTTCACGTCACACGCTAGCAATTCTGTACGTTCGTTGCCCGATTGTTTATGTGCAGAGAATAGAGCATGAACGTTAGCTCGCAGAATCGAAGATGCACCGCTGTCTTGCAGGGTGGTGGTGATCTCATCATTGCTATATAGATATAACATTTCAGGGGTCCATTCCTTTGTTGTCCGGTAGTAATGGAGTCCTTTATCTGATTCAAGCGTCATGCGCTACTGGTAAAAAAGCCAGGTTGGGCCTGCCCCGTGACAGCGGCGCCCCCACAGGAAGGTGTGGCCCGAAACAGATGCGGAGCGGCCTTACATCCCACTCCGGCGCACATGCTTCACCAGCACCTTCTCCAACAACTCCCACATCGCCGGGTCCGTACTGAACGCCACGTTGAACCGCATCCACCCGGTCGCCTTGGCGTCGACCATGAACAACTGCCCAGGCCCAAGCATGATGCCTTTCTCCAGCGCATCGTCCAGCAACGCTGCACTGTCGGGAATCGCCGGATGGCGGGTCCAGATGTACATGCCTTCATCCGATTCGGTGAACAGTTCAAAGCCCAGTCGATGCAGGTGCCGGCCAACTTCCTGATGCGCCTCGGCCAGGCGCTGGCGCAGGCGCTTGAGGTGCTTGCGCCAGCGCCCGTCGATGATCGCCGCATACACCACGCGCTCCATCACCTGCGAGGTGGTCAGGCCTGAGCGCATTTTCAGGTGCAGCAGTTTTTGCATCAGCTCGGGATTGGCCAGCATGTAGCCGACCCGCACGTTGGGCGAAATGCTCTTGGAGTAGCTGCCCACGTACACCACCTGCTGCAGATGGTCGAGGCTGGCCAGGCATGGCTGTGGCTCGGCGACCATGTCGGCGTACAGGTTGTTCTCCACCAGGCGGAAGCCATGCTGGCTGGCAAGCTGCAGCAGGCGGTGCAACTGCGGTAGCGGGGTGCGCGAGCATGTCGGGCTGTGCAGGTGCGGCTGGGTGAAGAACGCCGTCGGGCGGTGGTGGGTGAGCAATTGCTCCAGCTGGTTCAGGTCGTAGCCGGCCGGTGTACGGGGTACGCCTACCAGGGTTGCGCCTTGGGTCCGCAGGATGCTCATGAGGTTCGGGTAGCCGGGGTCGTCCACCAGCACCACATCGCCTGGGCGTACCAGTGTGCGTGCGGCCAGGTCCAGGGCCTGGCTGGCGCCGTGGGTGAGCATCAGTTGTGCCGGGTTGGCGACGATCGACAGCTCTTGCTGCAGGTTCTGGGCGGTCAGCGCACGCAACTCCATCAGGCCCATGGGGTCGCCGTACCCCGACAACTCCAGCGGGCTGCCGGCCACCTGGCGCAGGCCGCGGCGCAGGCCGTCTTCGTACATCCAGTCGTTGGGCAGCCAGCCGCACCCCGGCTTATACGGCAACTGGCGGATTTCGAAGATCTGCTGCAGGTACCACTCGGAGTTGAACATTGGTCGACTGGTGTCGGCCTCGGCGTTGTGCTGCTCCAACAGGTCGCCCGCCGCACGGTTGACGAAGAACCCCGCATTGCCACGGCTCACCAGCAGCCCTTGGGCGACAAGGCGGTCGTAGGCTTCGACCACGGTGAAGGTACTCACCGAATAGCTTGCGGCAAAGGCGCGGATCGACGGGACCTTGGCGCCTGGCTTGAGGGTTTGGTTGTCGATCAGCTCGCGCAGCCCATCGATGATCTGGTTGACCAGCGGGGTAGAGGAGTCTGGATGTAATTCGAACATTCGGGGCCTTCAGGGTGCGTATCGCCTGGCGTCTGCAGGGTGTACTGCATGGGCGACCTATACAGTGCAGTGCGAGATTCATGCCACTGTGCATGGCTCTCTGCGTCGGACATTTTTACATTAGGTGTCGGATATCGCCACATAAAGCATGTTCAGTTCGCCTCAGGCAGTCGTCCTGGGGCGCGTCAGCAGGCCGCCATGGAAGGTCTGCGTGTGTTCGTTCACACCATCCTGCCCGCATTAGCACTGATGTACAGGTGAAATCGCCAGCCATCGGGGTTTCACAGTTTTCCTTGGATAAAAAGAAGCACGGGGTACACAACTGATGGACGCAACATCCACAACCACCACCGCGAAAAGCGGGCATGAGAGCAAGCTCAGTGCCTCGCTGAAGTCGCGCCACCTGACGATGATGTCTATCGCCGGGGTTATTGGCGGCGCCTTGTTTGTCGGTTCCGGCAGCGTGATCCACAGTGCCGGCCCAGCCGCTGTCCTGGCCTACCTGGCAGGCGGCATCCTGGTGGTGCTGATCATGCGCATGCTGGGTGAAATGGCGACTTCCTCGCCTGACACCGGCTCGTTCTCGACCTACGCCGACCGTGCCATTGGCCGTTGGGCCGGTTTTACCATCGGCTGGCTGTACTGGTGGTACTGGGTCATCCTCATGGCCTGGGAAGCCTATGTGGCGGGCAAGATCCTGCATGGCTTCTTCCCCGACGTTAGCGTCAACGTGTTCGTGCTGGCCACGACCCTGTTGCTGATCACCGTCAACTTCTTCAACGTCAAGCACTACGGTGAGTTCGAGTTCTGGTTCGCCTTGATCAAGGTGATTGCGATCGTCTGCTTCCTGATCGTGTGTACGGCTGCCGTGATGAACATCTGGCAGTTCGGTGAAGTGCGTGGCATCAGCCACCTCACCGCCGAAGGCTTCATGCCCAATGGCATCACCACCGTGATCGGTGCCTTGCTCGGGGTGATGTTCGCCTTCCTCGGCGCCGAAATCGTCACCATCGCCGCTTCCGAAGCCAAGGACCCGGCCGCGCAGATCGTCAAGGCGACCAACTCGGTGGTCTGGCGTGTGTGCCTGTTCTACGTCGGTTCGATCTTCCTGATCGTCTGCCTGGTACCGTGGAACGACCCGCACCTGGGTGTTTCTGGCTATGGCGCTTACCGCCGTACCCTGGAACTGCTGGGCGTGCCGTATGCCGAGCTGCTGATGAACTTCGTGGTGCTGACTTCGGTGAGCAGCTGCCTGATCTCTGGCCATTACACCGCATCGCGCATGCTGTTCTCCCTGGCCCAGCGTGGTGACGCGCCGTCGTTCTTCAAGATCACCCGCGCCGGTACCGGTGTACCGGTGTACGCGATCATGGGTTCGTGCGCCGTGGCCGTGGTGTGTGCGTTGATCAACTTCAGCGAGACCCTGCGCCCGAAAGACGTGCTGGACACCCTGATGAACACCACCGGCATGATCGCCCTGCTGGTGTACCTGGTCATCGCCTTCTCGCAACTGCGCATGCGCCGCAAGCTGATTGCCGAGGGCAAGGAAGTACGCCTGAAGATGTGGCTGTTCCCATGGCTGACCTACCTGGTGATCGCGTTCATCGTGGCTGCCCTGGTCACCATGGCCTTCATGCCTGACTACCAGATTCTGGTCATTTCCACCGGTATCGCTGCGGCGGTCGTGGTGGCGATGGGTGTGGTGCACCAGATCCGCTCTGGTAGCAAGCAGCACTAAGCGTTACTCGCGTCTGGAAACGGCCGGCTCCCTTGGGGACCCGGCCGTTTCGCGTTGTTGGGCCTGGGCTTTTTCTGCGGGCATGTGGAAGCGCTGGTTCATCCACGGTGAGCCGAGCAGGGCGGCGGCGGCGATCAGGGCCAGGATGGTGAGGGCGATGTAGGTCTTCATGGGCGTGCGCATGGAAGGACTGACTCCAAGCATAGGTGATCAGTTCCGGGGTAATCCTTTTGCAACCGTCCCTCCGGGCGACAGATGGCATATGCTAGGCACATAGCCTGCCCAAAGGAGCCGCACATGGCCTGGTCCGCCACTCAGTATTCCCTGTTCGAAGACGAACGCACGCGCGCCGTACGCGACCTGATTGCCGCCATCCCGCCACGGCCGGTGCGCCACGCCACTGACTTGGGGTGCGGCCCCGGCAACTCGACCGAGGTGCTGCTGCAACGTTACCCTGACGCCCAGGTGACGGCACTGGACAGCGACCCTGACATGATCGACAAGGCCCGTGAGCGCAAGCGGCTGTGCATCCCGCGTGTGCGCACGGTCATTGCCGACATTGCTGGCTGGACTGCCCCCGAGCCGCAGGACCTGATCCTGGCCAACGCCTCGTTGCAATGGGTACCTGACCACGCCTTGCTGTATCCGCACCTGGTGCGCCAGCTCAGCGAAGGCGCCAGCCTGGCCGTGCAGACCCCGGACAACCTCGACGAACCAGCCCACCGGCAGTTGCGCGAGATCGCAAGCCAAGGCCCCTGGGCGGCGAAGTTCGCCGACTTGCAGCTGCCGCCCCGGCACAACGCGGCGTTCTACTATGACTTGCTCAGCCCGCTGTGCGCACGGGTGGACGTATGGCGTACCACCTATCATCACCCGTTGATGGGGGGCGCCGAAGCGGTAGTGGAATGGTTCAAGGGGTCGGCGCTGCGGCCTTATCTGGCCAGGCTGGATGAGCAGGAGCAGGCCGACTTCCTGCAGATGTACCTGCAGGCCATGCAGCGCGATTATCCGCCGGCCTCTGATGGCAAGGTCCTGTTGCCCTTCCCGCGGTTGTTCGTGATCGCTACCCGCTAGGGCGGCGCCAGCGCCAGGCCACGTAGCTGTAGATGCCGAGGTTCAGCGCCAGTACGAGGGTGCCCAGCAACAGCTGGATCTGCGGGGTCAGGCCGGCGGGGTAGATCAGTGGCCAGACGTAGTGCTCGACGAAGCTGCCCTGGTAACCTGCGTCACCGGCGGCATTGCGCATGTGGTTTTCCCAAGTGGTCAGCGGGCAGCCCAGGTGCAGGCACTCCACCGCCAGGCCCCAGGCCAGGACCGGCAGGTGCAGCAACAGGGCAGGGCGCCAGCGCAGCACCAGCAGCCCGCCGAACAGCACCAGCAGGATGAAGGCCAGGTGCAGCAGCACCAGGGTGTCGGCGGCAAGGCGGTAGAGCATGGGTTGGGTGCCTGGATTGGGGTTATCCCAGCATAGTTGGGTTGCCTGATCTGGCCCCTTCGCGGGCTCGCCCGCTCCTAAAACGACACAGGTTCCGGATGCTGTGCAGGACCTGTGGGAGCGGGCGAGCCCGCGAACAGGCCAGCACAGTGCTACACCCCTTCCTCGACCATCTGCAGGAAAGTCGCCACCACCCGGCGCGTACGCTGCTCGCTCAGGCACACCAGGGTCTCGGTCAAATGCCGCTGGCAATCCACTATCGGCAACGCACACACTCGTGCATCGGCACCAAACTCTGCCGCCGATACCACGCCCACACCAATGCCTACCACCACCGCCTCTCGCGCCGCTTCCCGGCCCTCCACCTGGATCGCTGCGCGTATCCGCAACCCGGCGCGTTGCATTTCTTCCTCCAGCGTCTGCCGCGTCACCGAGCCGGGCTCGCGCAGCACCAGTGGCGTGTCATCGAGGTCGGCCAGGCTGATCGAGCCGCGGCTAGCCCATGGGTGGTGGTGGGAAACGAACGCCACCATCGGGTCACGACGCAGCGGCAGGCAATGCAGGCGCTCATCGTCGACATCCCGGCCCAGCAGGGCCAGGTCGGCCTGATAGCTGAACAGCCGCGCCAGCGATTCGTCGGTATTGCCCGTTTCGATCTTCACCTGGATCCCCGGATAGCGCTGGCAGAAGCGGGCGATCTGCGGCAGTACGTGCACCGGCGCATCCACTGCCAGCACCAGGCTGCCGGTCTGCAGCGCACGCGAGTCGTGCAGCAGTTCCTGGGCTTCGGCCTCGCAGGCGAACAGGCGCTGGCTGATGCCCAGCAGCCGCTCGCCAAGGTCGGTGAGCTGCACCGAGCGTTTGTTGCGGTGGAACAGCAAGACGCCGAAGCGCTCCTCCAGTTTGCGCACCTGGTCGGACACCGCAGGCTGGGTAAGAAACAGCTTTTCCGCAGCGCGGGTAAAGCTGCCGTGGACGGCCACCGCGTGGAAAGCCTTGAGTTGGGCGTGGGAAACCGACATGACGACCTCAGTAACAAGCTGAGCTTATTTGTGTAATACGATAAATCGATTTTATTTATCTTACAGCAACTGTTTCCATGTATTTCAGCCCGACGCTGGCACCACGAATGCCGCCAGGGCGATGGTGCCTACTCGGCGCCACCTGACCCGATGACAGCCTCGTCATCGCTGTGCGTAACACAAGAACAAGACAGGCGTTTCTTCACATTCTGCCGGCACACTTGAGCAAGAGGTCAGACTTACATGAATCATTCCCTAGCCGCGTTCAAACGCTGGCGTATCCAGATTTTCGCCATCACCTGGCTGGCCTACGCCGCCTTCTACTTCACCCGCAAAGCCTTCTCGGTGGCCAAGCTGGGCATCGCCGAAGACCCAGGCTTCATGCTCGACAAGGCCGCCATGGCCAACCTGGACGCCATCTACCTGGCCGCCTATGCCGTGGGCCAATTCACCTGGGGCATGCTTGCCGACCGCTTTGGCCCGCGCGTGGTCGTGTTGGGCGGGTTGCTGATTTCTGCGGCGGCGGCAGTCGTGATGGGCAGTTACGCAACTTTCCCGATCTTCGCTACCTGCATGCTGGTACAGGGCCTGGCGCAATCCACCGGCTGGGCCGGCTTGTGCAAGAACATCGGCAGCTTCTTCCCGGCTTCGCAGCGCGGACGGGTGCTGGGCCTGTGGAGTTCCTGCTATGCCTTCGGCGGCCTGGTGGCCTCGCCGTTCGCGGGCTGGTGGGCCTACACCCTGGTGGGTACCTGGCATGCGGCGTTCTTCTCCAGCGCGGTCGTGGTGGCGCTGGTGGCGGTGCTGTTCTTCTTCCTGCAGCGCAACAAACCCGAGGACGTCGGCTTGCCGGCGGTTGAGCCCGAGCCGCAAAGCATGGCCCCGGCCGACAACCTGTGCAGCGTTTGGGCGCCACTGCGGGAAATCCTGCGCAACCGCACGGTGTTGACCCTGGGCCTGGCGTACTTCCTGCTGAAGCCGGCGCGCTACGCCATCTTGCTGTGGGGCCCTGTGATCGTCTTCGAGCAGATGCCCTCGGTGGGCAAAGTGGGCGCGGCAATCATCCCGACTGCTTTCGAACTGGCCGGGCTGCTTGGCCCGATCATGATTGGCCTGGCCTCGGACAAATTGTTTGGCGCCCGGCGCATGCCGGCCTGCGTGATCAGCCTGGTGCTGCTGACCGTGACACTGGCGTTGTTCATGGCGGCCATGCACACCGGCAGCGTGCTGCTGGTGGTGGCCCTGCTGTTCGTTATGGGCCTGACCCTGTACGGGCCGGACTCGATGATCAGCGGCGCTGCAGCCATCGACTTCGGCACCGCCAAGGCCGGCGCCACCGCAGCAGGTTTCGTCAACGGTTGTGGGTCGGTGGGCGCGGTACTGGGCGGGTTGCTGCCGGGTTATTTCGACGGCGTCACGGTGTTCATCGTGTTCGCTGGCTGCGCGCTGTTCTCGGCGCTGGTGTTGCTGCCGCACTGGAACAGCCGGCCGGCCATCAGCCCGCAAGGCACCGACGTGGCACCGAACACCAGCATGGCAATCAAGCCAATGCGTACTTAAAGGAAAGCGAGCGAATGAGACCCTTCTGGCTGCAACAGGCCCTGGATTCGGCGCAGGAGGCGGTATGCCCGCCGCTGCAAGGCGATACCCGTTGCGATGTGTGCATTGTCGGCGGCGGCTACACCGGCCTGTGGACGGCGCTGATGCTCAAGGAGGCGGTACCGGCCCTGGATGTGGTGCTGATCGAGGCCGACATCTGCGGTGCCGGTGCCAGCGGCCGCAATGGCGGGTGTGCGTTGTCCTGGTCGGCCAAGTACTTCACCCTCGAACGCCTGTTCGGGGGGGAGGAGGCGGTGCGGCTGGTGCGCGAGTCGGAGCGCAGCATCGCAGACATCGGTGTGTTCTGCACGGCCAATGGCATCGACTGCGACTTCCGTCTGGACGGCACGCTGTACACGGCCACCAACGCAGCCCAGGTCGGTGCCACCGACGCGGTGATCGCCGCGCTGGAGCACAAGGGCATCAACTCGTTCCGCCGCTTGCCGCTGGAGCAGGTGCAGCGCCTGGCCGGTTCGGCACGGCATCTGGAAGGCTGGTTCTCGCCGGCCGCCGCCACTGTGCAGCCGGGCAAACTGGTGCGCGGCCTGCGCCGGGTGGCCTTGCAGCGCGGCGTGCGCCTCTACGAAGGCACCGCCATGACCGGCCTGGAGCACGGCGCCCCGGTGCAGGTACGCACGGCCCACGGCACGCTGCGCGCCGACCGTGTAGTGCTGGGCCTCAATGCCTGGATGGCGCGCGTCTTCCCGCAGTTCGAGCGCAGTGTGGCGATCGTTTCCAGCGACATGGTCATTACCGAACCGTGCCCCGAGCTGCTGCGCCAGATCGGCCTGGACAGCGGGATCAGCGTGCTCGACTCGCGTATTTTCGTGCACTACTACCACAACACCTCCGATGGCCGGCTGATGCTCGGCAAGGGCGGCAACACGTTTGCCTATGGCGGGCGGATGTTGCCGGTATTCGACCAGCCGTCGCCGTATCGGCGGTTGCTGCGCGAAAGCCTTGGCGGCTTTTTCCCGGCCTTGGCCGAGGTGCCACTGGCGGCCAGCTGGAACGGGCCGTCGGATCGCTCGGTGACCGGCCTGCCATTCTTCGGCCGGCTGGACGGGCAGGGCAACGTGTTCTACGGCTTCGGTTATTCCGGCAGCGGTGTTGGCCCGTGCCACATGGGCGGGCAGATTCTTTCGTCGCTGGCGCTGGGGCTGGACAACCCGTGGACCCGGTCGCCGCTGGTCAAAGGGCCGCTGGGGCTGTTCCCGCCCGAGCCGATCCGCTACCTGGGCTCGCTGATGGTGCGCAATGCCATCCGCCGCAAGGAGCAGGCCGAAGATCGTGGTGTGCGCCCGCGAAGGCTGGACGTGCGGTTGGCGCGGTTTGCCGCAGCGGCGGGTAAGGCCGATAAAGGCTGATGAGATTTCTTGTCGATCCCATGCTCGAGGGCGTATAAAATGCACCCACTTTTGGCCGGTCGCTTCCTGAACCGGCCGCTGAAACAAGAGAGTCGACATGGGCGCACAGTGGAAAGCCAAACATAGAGAAACAGCGGCCAATGCCAAAGGCAAGATCATGGGCAAGCTGTCCAAGGAAATCCAGATCGCGGCCAAGTCGGGTGCCGATCCCGACATGAACCCACGCCTGCGCCTGGCCATCGTGCAAGCCAAGAAGGCTTCGATGACCCGCGAGACCCTGGATCGGGCAATCCGCAAGGGCGCAGGCCTGGACGGTGATGCCGTGCAGTACCACGCGGTGAGTTATGAAGGTTTCGCCCCGCACCAGGTGCCGCTGATCGTCGAGTGCCTGACCGACAACATCAACCGCACCGTCGCGCAAATCCGCGTGCTGTTCCGCAAGGGCCAGCTGGGTGCCAGCGGTTCGGTAGCGTGGGACTTCAACCATGTAGGCCTGATCGAAGCCACGCCTGCGAGCGCTGACGCTGATCCGGAAATGGCCGCGATCGAAGCCGGTGCCCAGGACTTCGAGGAAGGTGAAGAAGAGGGCTCGACCCTGTTCATCACCGACACCACCGACCTGGACGCGGTACAGAAGGCCCTGCCGGAGCATGGTTTCACCGTGACCGCGGCGAAAATCGGCTACACCCCTAAAAACCCGGTAAGCGCGGCCAGCCTGAGTGCTGAGGCGTTGGCCGAGGTCGAAGCGTTTCTCGAGGCGATCGATGAGCACGATGACGTGCAGAACGTCTATGTTGGCCTGACCGAGTAATCGTCGGGGCCGCGTTGCGGCCTGTTCGCGGGCAAGCCCGCTCCCGCAGGTTTTTCACGATGCCGAACGATGTGAGAACCCTGTGAGAGCGGGCTTGCCCGCGAGAAGGCCCTTGAATTCCACCGCAGGGAGCCTGCATGAACCCCACCTTCGCCTCCCTCAGCCTCGCCCACCTGCGCACCCTCGACCACCTGTTGCAGCTTAAAAACCTCAGCCACGCGGCCGAGCGCCTGGGTGTCAGCCAATCGGCCCTGAGCCGCCAGCTGGCCCACCTGCGCGAAGCCTTCGATGATCCGTTGCTGGTGCGCCAAGGGCGTGGTTACGTGCTTAGCGAACACGCCGAAGCCCTGGTCGAGCCTTTGCGCCAGGTGCTCGAAGAACTGCACGCGCTGCGCCAGCCCGCCATCTTCGACCCGGCGCGTTGCGAGCGGCGGTTCTGCCTGGCCGCTTCGGATTATGTGGCCGAGCACATGCTGCCGCTGCTGGTGGCGGCGCTGGAGCGCGAAGCGCCAGGTGTGTCGCTGGAGTACCGCACCTGGCAGGCCGGCCAGTACGCCTTGCTGGCCAGCGGAGAAATCGACCTGGCGACCACCTTGTTCGACGAGTCGCCGCCCAACCTGCATGGACGTCTGTTGGGTGAGGACCGCGCGGTATGCCTGATGCGCCAGGATCACCCGCTGGCCGCGCAGGCCGCGCTCAGCCAGGCCGACTACCTGGCGTACAAGCATGTGCGCATTTCGGGTGGTGGCGACAAGGACAGCTTCATCGATCGGCACTTGCGTGCACAAGGCCTGCAGCGGCGGGTCAGCCTCGAAGTGCCGTTCTTCTGCGCCACGGTACAAGTGATTGCCAACAGTCAGGCCGTGGCCACGGTCCCCGAGCACATCGCCCGGCAGCTGAGCCGTTTGCATGACCTGGCCTGGCGACCACTGGGCTTCATCGACCACAGCCAGCGGTACTGGGTTGTGTGGCACCAGCGCCTGCAGGCCTCGGCCGAGCACCGCTGGTTGCGTAACCGGGTATTCGAGTTGTGGCGCCAGTCGCAGTTTGGTGTACAGGGCGGGCATGCAGGTTCGCCATAGCAGCTATGCGGGAAGCGGGGTTATTCGGCCGGGGATAGGTGCCTAGACTGGGGGCATTGTGTTGATTGTGCGGCTTCTTCGCGGCTGTAGGAGCGGGTTTACCCGCGAAAGGGCCAGCACAGGCAATGGATAACCCCCAGGAGAGCTAGCGTGACCCCCGAACAATTTCGCCAGTACGGCCACCAACTGATCGACCTGATTGCCGACTACCGCCAGACCGTGGGCGAACGCCCGGTCATGGCCCAGGTCGAGCCTGGCTACCTCAAGGCTGCCTTGCCCGCAACTGCCCCTCAACAAGGCGAACCTTTCGCGGCCATTCTCGACGACGTCAATAACCTGGTCATGCCCGGCCTGTCCCATTGGCAGCACCCGGACTTCTATGGCTATTTCCCTTCCAATGGCACCCTGTCCTCGGTGCTGGGGGACTTCCTCAGTACCGGTCTGGGCGTGCTGGGCCTGTCATGGCAATCCAGCCCGGCCCTGAGCGAACTGGAAGAAACCACCCTCGACTGGCTGCGCCAGTTGCTCGGCCTTTCTGCTCAATGGAGTGGCGTGATCCAGGACACCGCCTCGACCAGCACCCTGGTGGCGCTGATCAGTGCCCGTGAGCGCGCCACCGACTACGCCTTGGTACGCGGCGGCCTGCAGGCCGAAGCCAAGCCGTTGATCGTGTATGTCAGCGCCCACGCTCACAGCTCGGTGGACAAGGCTGCACTGCTGGCAGGTTTTGGTCGCGACAATATCCGCCTGATTCCCACCGACGAACGCTACGCCCTACGCCCAGAGGCTCTGCAGGCGGCGATCGAGCAGGACCTGGCTGCCGGCAACCAGCCCTGCGCTGTGGTTGCCACCACCGGCACCACGACGACCACTGCCCTCGACCCGCTGCGCCCGGTGGGCGAAATCGCCCAGGCCAATGGGCTGTGGTTGCACGTTGACTCGGCCATGGCCGGTTCGGCGATGATCCTGCCCGAGTGCCGCTGGATGTGGGATGGCATCGAGCTGGCCGATTCGGTGGTGGTCAACGCGCACAAATGGCTGGGTGTGGCCTTCGATTGCTCGATCTACTACGTGCGCGATCCGCAGCACCTGATCCGGGTGATGAGCACCAATCCCAGCTACCTGCAGTCGGCGGTGGATGGCGAGGTGAAGAACCTGCGCGACTGGGGGATTCCGCTGGGCCGTCGGTTCCGTGCGTTGAAGCTGTGGTTCATGTTGCGCAGCGAGGGTGTCGACGCATTGCAGGCGCGGCTGCGGCGTGACCTGGACAATGCCCAGTGGCTGGCGGGGCAGGTCGAGGCGGCGGCGGAGTGGGAAGTGCTGGCGCCAGTACAGCTGCAGACCTTGTGCATTCGCCATCGACCGGCGGGGCTTGAAGGGGAGGCGCTGGATGCGCATACCAAGGGCTGGGCTGAGCGGCTGAATGCGTCCGGGGATGCTTATGTGACGCCGGCTACACTGGACGGGCGGTGGATGGTGCGGGTTTCGATTGGTGCGCTGCCGACCGAGCGGGGGGATGTGCAGCGGCTGTGGGCACGCCTGCAGGACGTGATCAAAGGCTGAAGCCTGTACGGTACATGTGTGAGCGGGCTTGACCGCGAAGGGGCTGCAAAGCAGCCCCTGCAATCTATCAGTGACTCACTGCCTGAAAGCTACCTTTACGGCTGGCTTCATAGGCTGCCTTTTCCATCGGCTTGGCCTCTGGGTTGCCCAGGTCTTCCATCGCCAGGCGGTGGGTTTCCGGGGCAATGTAGGCCGCCAGGGCGCACACGCCGGTGATGAAGAAGGCCAGCCCACCGACTACCAGCGGAATGTTGTCCGAGCCGGGTGGGGCGACCATTGCGAACAGCGCGGGCAGCATGGCGGTGAGCATGGTGCCGATGTTCTGCGCGATGGCCATGGCCGTCACGCGGTAGCGGGTGTGGAACAGCTCAGGGTAGAAGCTTGGGAATACCGCGTTGTAACCCTGGTAAACCATGCCCCACATGACGATCGAGGCGGCGAACGCCATTGGCACGTTCTGGATGCTGATCGCATACAGGTAGACGAAGGCCAGCAGGCCTGAGCCCAGACAGCCAGCGATCATGGTCGGGCGACGGCCGATCTTGTCCGACAGGTTGCCCACGAACGGGATCACCAGCACCGCGACGATGTTACCGACCACCGGAATCCACAGGTACACACTCTTGTCGAAGCCGATGCCATACGCCGGCTGCACCGCATAGGCCGCACCGAAGATGGTGGCCACGACCGGGATCACGTTCATCAGGGCCATGAACATCACCAGCACCATGTGCTTCCAGCTGTGGCGGAAGGCTTCGCTGATGGGCGATTTGACAACCTTGTCCTGTTTCTCTTCTTGAACGAACGCTGGGGTCTCGTGCACTTCCTTACGGATGATGAAGCCGGCAATCAGCACGACGGCGCTCATCAGGAACGGAATGCGCCAGCCCCATTCGGTAAAGGCTTCGCTGGGCATGAAGTAAGCCAGTGGCAGGAACACCGCTGCCGCCAGGACCTGGCCCGCTTGCACACCTTGCAGGGTGAAACTGGCGTAGTAGCCTCTTCGGCCAAACGGCGCGTGCTCCATGATCATGGAACTGGCACCGGAAATTTCCCCGGCCACGGCAAAGCCCTGGATCAGTCGCAGCACAACCAGCAAGGCCGGTGCGAGGTAGCCGATGTCGTGGTAGGTGGGTAGCAGGCCGACAGCCATGGTCGACAGGCCCATCAGGAACATGCACAGCAGCAGGACGTTCTTGCGACCGCGGGTGTCACCCCAGTGGCCCAGAACGAAGGCGCCGACCGGGCGTGCCAGGTAGCCCACGCCATAGGTGGCCAACGAGGCAATGATCGCCATCTTCGGGTCGGTGTTGGGGAAGAAAATCTGCGGGAAAATCAGCGCAGCGGCCTGGGCGTAGATGAAGAAGTCGTAGTACTCGAGTGCCGAGCCTATCCATCCACTGGCGGTCGCTTTCTTTGCTTGCGAGCTGGAGTGAGCCATCGTTGTCTCCGTTGTTATTGTTGTTTGCGCAGGTTCCGCCAGAGGTTATGCCAAGGCAGGAGGCAACGGTCGGTGTGCCTGCGTCTGTGGTCCATGTTGACCACGGGGCCGCGGTCTAGCAATTCGCTAAAACGGGTTTTGTGCGATAATCGAACGCAAAACTAACCATTCCGTACAAAGAGATTGAAGCGTCGACTTTACCTGCGAATAATCGATCGTGCCATAGACTGTGACAGGGGTTATTTGCCCGAATGGCACCGTATTCCTCCAACAACAAGGAACTCCCGCCATGCAGCGTTCGATCGCTACCGTGTCCTTGAGCGGCACTCTGCCGGAAAAGCTCGAAGCCATCGCCGCCGCCGGTTTTGACGGCGTCGAGATCTTCGAAAACGACCTGCTCTATTACGCTGGCAGCCCGCGCCAGGTGCGCCAGATGTGCGCCGACCTGGGCATTGCCATCACCTTGTTCCAGCCTTTTCGCGACTTTGAAGGCTGCCGCCGTGACCGCCTGCAGAAAAACCTCGACCGCGCCGAACGCAAGTTCGACCTGATGCAGGAACTGGGTACCGACCTGGTGCTGGTGTGCAGCAACGTCCAGGCCGATGCCCTGGGTGACGAGCAACTGTTGGTCGACGACCTGCGCCTGCTGGGCGAACATGCCGGCAAGCGCGGCCTGCGCATTGGTTACGAAGCGCTGGCCTGGGGCCGCCACGTCAACACTTACCAGCAAGTGTGGAACCTGGTGCGCCAGGCCGACCACCCGGCACTCGGGGTGATCCTCGACAGCTTCCACACCTTGTCGCTCAAAGGTGATCCAAGCGCGATCCGCGACATCCCCGGCGACAAGATCTTCTTCGTGCAAATGGCCGATGCGCCAATCCTGGCCATGGATGTGCTGGAGTGGAGCCGGCACTTTCGCTGCTTCCCGGGGCAGGGCGAAATGGACATGGCCGGTTTCCTGGCGCCGATCCTCGCCACGGGTTACCGTGGCCCGCTGTCGCTGGAAATCTTCAATGACGGCTTCCGCGCCGCACCGACCCGGCAGAATGCTGCCGACGGCTTGCGTTCGCTGCTGTACCTTGAAGAGCAGACCCGCTTGCGCCTGGAGCAGGAAAACACGCCGATCGAACCTGGCGTACTGTTCACCCCGCCGCCGGCCAGCGCTTATGACGGCGTGGAGTTCCTGGAGTTCGCGGTCGACGAAGCCGTCGGCGCGCGCCTGGGCAACTGGTTGAAGCGCCTGGGCTTTGCCGAAGCCGGCAAGCACCGAAGCAAAGAAGTGCAACTGCTGCGCCAGGGTGATATCAACATTGTGCTGAACGCTGAACCGTACTCCTTCGGCCACAACTTCTTCGAGGCCCATGGCCCGTCGCTGTGCGCCACTGCGCTGCGGGTCAAGGACCAGCAAGCGGCCCTGAAGCGGGCCACCGCTTTCCGTGGCCAGCCGTTCCGCGGCCTGGTCGGCCCCAACGAATGCGAAGTGCCGGCCGTGCGTGCGCCCGATGGCAGCCTGCTGTACCTGGTAGAGCAGGGCACTGCCGGCCACACCCTGTACGACACCGACTTCAGCCTGGACAAGAACGCAGCCGCGACCGGCGGCCTGCGCCGCATCGACCACATGGCCCTGGCCCTGCCGGCCGAGTCGCTGGACAGCTGGGTGCTGTTCTACAAGAGTTTGTTCGACTTCGCTGCCGACGACGAAGTGGTGCTGCCCGACCCGTATGGCCTGGTCAAGAGTCGCGCGCTGCGCAGCCAGTGCGGCACCTTGCGCCTGCCACTGAATATCTCAGAAAACCGCAACACCGCCATCGCCCATGCGCTTTCAAGCTACCGTGGTTCGGGCGTGCATCACATCGCCTTCGATTGTGACGACATCTTCCGCGAAGTGGCGCGGGCCAAGCTGGCAGGGGTGCCACTGCTGGAAATCCCGCTGAACTACTACGACGACCTGGCGGCGCGTTTCGATTTCGACGACGAGTTCCTCAGCGAACTGGCGTACTACAACGTGCTGTACGACCGCGATGCTCAAGGTGGCGAGCTGTTCCACGTCTATACCGAGCCGTTCGAGGAGCGTTTCTTCTTCGAGATCATCCAGCGCAAGGCAGGGTACGCCGGTTACGGCGCTGCCAACGTCGCGGTGCGCCTGGCAGCCATGGCCAAGGCCCGCAGCGGAGCAGCGCGCAAGCCGGTGCTGTAGCCTGCCCCGGCCTGCCTTGTGGGAGCGGGGTGAACCCTGCTCCCACAGGATTGTTACGGCCCGATTCAGTGACGCTCAGCCACCATCAACAATGACTGCGGCACCGCGCTTTGCGGGTGCTGCGGCTCCTGCAAACCGACCAGTCGCAACCCTGCCATGTCCAGCGCATTCAGCCAGCTGGCCAGGGTGCGGAAATACCAAGGCATCGGTTGCCATTCCCCGGCGAACCCGGCAAAAGACTCCTCTCGCCAGCCATCCTGATAATCCCCGCCGGCCATGCTCCACGGGTGCAGGGTCTGGATCACCAGCGCACCGCCTGGCACCAGCAACGTCCGCATTGCCGACAACAGTTCAATGATGTCCTGGTGCAACAGCGCGAAGTTGGCGCAGATCAGGTCATAGTCCTTGCCCACATGCACCTTCGCCTCAGCCAGTTGCGCATAGCTGGCCAGGTGCACCTCACACGCGCCCGCAGCTCGCGCTGCATCCACCAGCGTTCTGTCGCCGTCGACACCCACCGCCTCGATACCCCGGTCGGCCAGCGCGCGCAGCAGCCAGCCCTCACCGCAGCCCAGGTCGAGCACCCGTTCGGGCTGGCGGCCAAGGATGGCCAGCAGGATGGCCTGGTCAGTGACCTGGCGACGGCTCTCGATGGCGCCGTTGCGTACGGCGTCGATCCAGGCCTGGGCGTTATGGTGCCAACTGTCTAGCAAGGCGTCTTCAGGGTTGCGCATGATCGGCTCCATCAGCGGAAAAGGTGAAGGGCGAGCCCGGCAACGGCGCAGCCGATCAACACGTGTATCACCCCGCGCTTGTAGCGGAACAGCGCCACCGCCGCCGCGAGCGCTATCACAGCCGAGGACCAGTGGAACGCGCCATCGAACCCGTCCGGCCACAGCACGTGGTAGCCGAAGAACAGCGCAAGGTTGAGTATTACGCCCACCACAGCCGCAGTTATCCCGGTCAACGGGGCGGTGAACTTCAGTTCATTGTGGGTCGATTCCACCAGCGGGCCTCCGGCGAGGATGAACAGGAACGAGGGCAGGAAGGTGAACCAGGTCACCAGCCCCGCTGCCACTGCGCCCGCGAGGAACGCCTGGTGGGCGCCGAACATCGGCTGCAGGTAGCCACCGAGGAAACCGACGAAGGCCACCACCATGATCAGCGGCCCGGGCGTGGTCTCGCCCAGTGCCAGGCCATCGATCATCTGCGTGGGCGACAGCCAGCCATAGTGACCGACAGCCCCTTGATAGACATAGGGCAGCACCGCATAGGCACCGCCGAAGGTCAGCAGCGCTGCCTTGGTGAAGAACCAGCCCATTTGCGTGAGTGTGCCGTGCCAGCCAAAGGCCGCCATCAGCAGACCCATGGGCAGAAGCCAAAGCGCCGCAACCGCCAGCAGCAAGGTCACCAGGCGGCCCCAACTGAAGCGGGCGTGCGCGGGGATCGGGGTATCGTCGTCGATCAGCGCCGGGCGCTGGCGGGTGCTGGCGGTGCTGTGGCCCCCACCGGGCGTGAACTGTGCCGGTAGCAGCCGGCCGCCGACGTAACCCAGCAGTGCGGCCGTCAGCACGATCAGCGGGAAGGGGACGTCAAGCGCGAAAATGGCCACGAACGAGGCCGCGGCAATGGCCCATAACCAGCCGTTCTTCAGCGCCCGCGTGCCAATGCGGTGGGCGGCATGCACGACGATGGCGGTCACGGCCGGCTTGATCCCTGCGAAAATCCCGGCGACCACCGGTACTTCGCTCCAGGTCAGGTACACCCACGACAGGCCGATCAGGATGAACAGCGAAGGGAGCACGAACAGAGCACCGGCAATCACCCCGCCCCAGGTGCGGTGCATCAGCCAGCCGATGTAGGTGGCCAGTTGCTGGGCCTCGGGCCCGGGCAGCAACATGCAGTAGTTGAGGGCATGCAGGAAACGCCGCTCACTGATCCAGCCGCGCCGCTCCACCAGTTCCTGGTGCATGATCGCAATCTGCCCGGCCGGGCCGCCGAAACTGATGAACCCCAGCTTCAGCCAGAACAGCAATGCCTGGGCCAAGCCGACAGAGGCGGGTGCTTGCCCGACAGTACCTTGCAGGTGTTCATCCATGCGGTGTGCCTTTGCCTTCAGCCAGTCGCAGCGCGTTGGCGCTTGATTTGGTACATGTGCCCGTCAGCATGGCGCAGTAGCATGTCGGCATCGTTGCCGTCTTCGGGAAAGCAGGCCACGCCAATACTGCAGGATGGTGCATCGATGCCGGCAAACTCGGCGTCGAGCGGTTCGGCCATGACCGCGAGAATGTGCTGTACGTGCGTGGCAATGGCCTCCGGCGACGGGCAATCGGGCAACAGCACGGTGAATTCGTCACCGCCCATCCGCGCTACCGTGCCAGCTACCCCCACGCAGCTTTCCAGGCGCCGGGCCAGTGTGCACAGTACCCGGTCACCCACGCTGTGGCCGTGGTTGTCGTTGATCTGCTTGAAGTCATTGATATCGAGGAACAGCAAGGCCAGCCTGCGGTTGTGACGCCGGGCCGCTGCCAGGGCGGTGTCCAGCCGTTCATTGAACATGGCGCGGTTGGCCAGCCGGGTCAGTGGGTCATGATGGGCGAGGAAGCGCAGTTCGTCTTCGGCCTCGCGCTGGGCGGTAACGTCCCGCGCCACGCCGATACGCGCCTGGGCCTCATCGGACCAGCAGGCCGCCCACAGTATGTGCACCACGCTGCCATCCTTGCGAAGGTAACGGTTGCAAAAGTCGTAGTGCGGCTGGCCGTTCATTACCCGCATGATCGAGGCGCGCGTGGCCGGGAGGTCGTCAGGGTGCATGTAGCGGGTGATCGGCGTGCCGATCAGTTCGCAGGCTTCGTAGCCCAGCAGCGTCTTGCAGGCATCACTGACGAACACGATCTGGTTGTCCCTGTCGACCACGAATACCGTGTCCAGCATCAGGTGGATCAGCCTGGGGTACAACGCTTGCAGGTCTACGGGCATGGCTCAGGGTGTCCGCGGCAGGGTGACCGATCATAGCCTGAAGGAATACGTCGCAGCTACGGCAGCCTTCATGGTCAGGCGTGTCAAGGTATTCGGCGCCGCGTGCGCCGGCAGTCGGTGGGGGGAGCAACGATTGGTCATCAAGCCCCGGCGCCACGCGGTATACTCCGCGCCATTTTGCATGATGGCCGGAGTACGCTATGCGCCAGGTTTTGCTCATCGTCGATGTTCAGTCCACCTTCAGCCCGCCCGAGTGGCTGGTCGATGGCTTGCGGCGGTTGTCAGCGAACATTCCCACCATAGCCTCGGTCGAATTGCACGATGAACAGGTTACGCCGTTCGAGCGTCAGCTCGGTTGGCACCCTGCGGCCGAGGACGAGAGCCTGGTCGAGGCCGACCAGGTGTTCGTCAAGCATGGTTACGGGCAAAGTGCCGAAGCTATCGAGTACATCCGGCAACTGGGTGTAGAGCGGGTGCTGGTGTGTGGGCTGCAGACCGAAACCTGCGTGCTGGCCGCCGGCTTTGCCCTGTTCGATGCAGGGCTGATGCCCACGCTGGTGACAGACATGACAATAGGGTCATCGCTGGACCGCTCGGGCAAGCTGGGGACCGACCTGTGGAAGCACCACTTCCGCCAGGTCACCACCTCGGCCGAGGTGCTGGCTGAACTGGCCGGACGAGAATAGTGCATGCGGTGGCGGGTCATCTTCGTTCAGGCAGAGGTGGCGCGTTCAGCTGGATCGGCTCCACGCGCCTGCGGGTAAACAGCAGACGTAACAGGGTATTCCAGCAATAGCTCACCAGTACCCCTCCAGCGAGTGCCAGGGACACCTCGAACAGCGGGTGCCTGAAAACATGTTCCGCCACCGACTCGAATTGGAAATGTGTCAGGTAGATATACAAGGTAGACGAAGCGATCACCGCACCTGCCCGTGCAACCAGGGCGGGTACTGGCACCGAGCGGAACCAGACAAGTGCCAGTATCGCTGGCAGGGCGATGTCGACATAGCGTGTGAACGCTTGCCAGCCAACACCGGCAACCGCCATCAGGTCCAGCTCGGCAACCACCAGCACGGCCACCGCACTGGCCACCCATTTGCGTGAGGGCGTGTCGGCATGGTGGACGGCCATGCCCAGCACCATCACCGCCAGAAAGTGCTGGGGTACCCGGTTGAGCAGGACACTGGCGTCGAATACGAACTGGTTGAGAAGTACATCCAGCGCTACCAGCGCACAGGCAGCGATGATCAGCCAGCGAAACGGGTCGTCACGCAGCACCTGGCGCACGCGCCTGATCGACAGCACCAGGCCGATGATCACGATCATCTGCACCAACACTTCGATGTACCATGTAGTCAGGCAACTGGCCGGCGAGCGCCTGGCGCAGTTCGTCAGTTCGGGTGGCCTGCTGCGCGACGCAATAGGCCACCAGCCGGGTTGATGCAGCGTCGTGGTTGGCTTGGACCACGCATTGCCCTATGTGCGGGAGACGGCTGATGGCGTTCTCGATCTCCACCAGCTCGATGCGATGACCACGGATTTTCACCTGGCTGTCAGCGCGCCCCAGAAAACTGGCGCTGCCATTGGCCAGGTAGGTGCCCAGGTCGCCAGTGCGGTAACAGCGGTCGGCCGCGTCGGCGGTGAACGGGTTGGCGATGAATCTGGCTTCGGTCAGCCCTGGGTCGCCCCAGTAACCACGCGACAGGTAGGGGCTGCGGATCAGGATTTCGCCTGTCTCGCCCTCGCTGACCAGCTGGTTGTCCGGGTTTATCACCAGCAATTGTGCATCGGCAATGCCTTTGCCCAGGGGCACCCGGGCATTGTCCATTTCCGGGTCGAGGGTGTGGAAAGCCATGGCCTGTGGGGTTTGGTGGTGCCGTAGAAGTTCACATTGACGGCATTCGGTGCGATGGCGCGGACCTGCTGGTACTGCGTGGGGCTGAGTGCATCGCCACCCCAGAACAGGTAGCGCAGCTGGTCGAGAACCTGGCGGTTCATGTGAGCGCCTGTTTCGATCAGTTTGCCCAGCGGCGGGGTGAGGTGGATCACGCTCACGCCATGCTGGTGAAGCCAGCTGGCCAGCCGTGAGGGGTCGGTCAGGGTCGACTGGGCCGGGCAGGCAATGGTCGCGCCAAGCGACAGTGGCGTGAACACGTCGCGGTATACCGGGTCGTGGCCCAGGCCGGAAAGCAGCGAAAAGGTGTCGGCCCGGGTCAAACCATGCTGGCGCACATGCCAGTCGACGAAGTGCACCAGGGTGACGATGACCACACGATCGGTGCCGCTGGCGGCGTTTTTTACCAGAAACGCGGCAATGCCCGCGCTGATCTGCTCCAGTTGGGAGTAGCTGCAGGTTATATGCTGGCCAATGATGGCAATGGCCTCCGGGCAACGGCTGGCCTGTTCGATAAAAGCGTGCTGAATGGGCTGTTCGGCACGGTATTCCAGGCACAGCGTCGGGTTCGGGCGCAGGTCCGGCATGATGATCGAGTGCTCCGCATGACCGTTGGGCTGGCTGGTAGCACAACGCTAGTGCAGGCTGGCTGATGGCGCCAATGTTTGATGGCTGCCTTGCGGTAGCCGGGGAGGCCCAAGGCCGCAAGCCAGCCCCCACAAGACCCTGCTGAACCGGGTTGTTCTATGGGGGCAGCCCTTCGCTGCTACATGGATTGTCGCAGGCTGGGTTATCAGGCCACATCCACAAGTACGATCTCGCTGTCCTCGATGGCGGTCACCCGCAGCACCTCTTCCTGCTCGATCGCCACGCCATCGCGCGCCTTGGCCCGCAGCCCGTTGACATCTACCAGCCCCTTGGCCGGCACCAGGTAACCCCGGCGTGCGGCATCGAAGCGGTACTCGGCGGTATCACCCGCCCGCAGGGTGGCAGCCACCAGGCGGGCATCGGTACGGATCTGCAGGCTGTCCTCGTCACCCGCGCGGCCGCTGGCCAGGGTCACGAAGCCTTCGCCGCGTTCGCCTTTGGGGAACGGCCGGCTACCCCACTGGGGGGCTTCACCGGTGCGCTCCGGCACGATCCAGATCTGGAAAATACGTGTGTCGATGTCTTCGAGGTTGTACTCGCTGTGCACGATGCCGGTACCGGCGCTCATCACCTGAACATCACCGGCCTCGGTGCGGCCCTTGTTGCCCAGGCTGTCCTGGTGGCTGATCGCGCCTTCACGCACATAAGTGATGATTTCCATGTCGCGGTGCGGGTGCGGCGGGAAGCCGCTGCCGGCTGCGATCAGGTCGTCGTTCCAAACCCGCAGGTTACCCCAGTGCATGCGTGCCGGGTCGTAGTACTCGGCAAACGAGAAATGGTGGTGGGCGTCAAGCCAGCCATGGTTGGCGTGGCCGAGGCTTTCGAAAGGTCGTAGTTGCAGCATGGTCGTGCTCCTCAAATCAGTGGAATGGGGCCATGATGCGCCAAAGAAACATCGAAAATAAGCGTAAATATCGGCTTAAAACAATCTGTTTGATAGATGTATTTTCTGCTGCACTTTATTCGCTTCATCGCCTAATCCACTGATCTGCAAGCATTCGCTGGCGATTTTTCGTCGATGCGGCGAACATGCCTGCTGTTTTGATTTTCAACGGAGTGACCGTGGCCCACGAGCAACCCCTGGCCCCCGCCGACCTTACCCCTCCTGCCCAGTTGCCCTGGTTTCGTCGCCTGGCCGCCCGCTTGCTGGGGCGTGGCCTGACCCGCCTGCAAGCCCAGCACCGCGACTCGTGGTTCCTCGGCCACGTCACAGGCCAGCGCACTGGCCATGCCGATGGTGTGCGTGAAGGGTTCGAGCGTGGTCGGGTGGAGGGCTATGAAGCGGGGCGCCAGGTGCTGGTGATCCGCGATACGCGCCCAGACAGCGCCGCCGTACCAGGCCAGGATGACAACTTGTTCGACGACTGGCGCCTGCCGTTGACGGCCGAGTTGAAAAAGCGCTTCAAGGCCGACGTCGCCCAGCGCCTGCCCGCCGAAGCCCAGCCCAGCGCCGCGCAATGGAAGCTGATCTTCAGTGACACCCCGTCTACCTGCGTGGTGGCAGGCGCCGGCGCAGGCAAGTCCACGTCGCTGGTGCTGCGCATTCTTTTGCTGCGTCATTACCTGGGTTACGAGCTGGATGCGATGACCGTGGTCACCTTCACCCGCGAGTCGCGCAAGGACTTCATCAAGCGCCTGCTGCAGGTGTTCGCCCTGTGGCAGATCAACCTGCAGCCTGCGCAGGCCCGCGAGCTGGTGCGCACGTTCCATTCGCGCATCCTGCCGCTGGTGCGCAGCCTGCCGGGCTTCGGCCAGGTGCGTGCATTTGAAACACTGGGCCATGAGATGCCTGCCGGGCGTGAGGCCGAGGCCGACAGCAACCCGTTCGACCTGCGCCTGAACGATGCCCAGCGCCAGCAGTTGAACCAGTGCTACAGCAGCTTGCTGGGTGAAAGCCCGCGTTTTGCCGAGCTGGTCGGGCAGTTGCGCAGCGAAGCCTTGCAACTGAAGCCGCTGGACCCGAACAACCCCGATGTGCAGAAGCGCGCACAGGTGACCCAATTGGCGGCCCAGCGCGACGAAGAACTGTGCGACGTGATCGAGGACCTGTGGTTCGCCGCTGGCGTCTGGCCGATCAAGGGTATCGAGCCCTGCCGCGAAACGGTCGACATCCGTGGCAGCCGCTTTTATGTGCATGGCCGCCTGGAAGGCCAGGGGCCTTTGGTGGTGCTGGGCTTCGACCCCGCACAAAGCGCGCAGTACCAGCGCCCCGGCGCCAAGCTGACCGTGCGTGCCGAGTGGGCGGTCAAGCGCACACTGTTGCAGGCGTTCTGCGACAGGCCACTGATCTGGCTCGACAACTACGCCATGGCCCGGCGCCTGGCGGCATCGTTGGCAGGCGATGCCGTGGCCGGCCCTGGCTTTGAGTACAAGGTCAAGGGCGAACTGGCCCCGGCGCCGCTGCTGGATGCGTTCGTCAGTGCGGCCAATTTCATCGAAAACCTTGGGTTGGAGGTGAACAATGCGGTGGCGGCGATGAGCTTCCCGTCTGGCGATAGCGATGCACTGTTCTTCGAGGCCCTGGCGCTGTACTGGAAGGCCCTGGAAGCGCACCTGCTGGACCAGTCGCCGCCGGTGATGAGCTACAACCGCATGTTCGCCCTGTTTGGCGAGAACAACCCGGAAAACCTGCACCTGCTGCCCGATCCGTTGCTGCGGCCGCTGGCGCACCTGCTGATCGACGAATTTCAGGACGTGTCGCCGCAGATCGTCAGCTGGTTGCGTGCCAGCCTTGCTGAAATACGACGCCGCGGCCCGGCCATGCATACCGGCCGCCATGCCCAGCATTCGTCGTTGCTGTGCGTGGGGGACGACTGGCAATCGATCTACGGCTGGCGTGGCAGTTCGCCCAAGTATTTCATGGAGTTCACCAAGGCGTTCCCGTCGCCGGCCAACACGCGGGTGATGCTGGTCGACAACTACCGCTGCCAGCAACAGGTGATCGATGCGGCCGAACATCTGGTCAAAGGCACCCCGGCGATTGCCGGCAAGAAAGCCCGAGCCAGTGGCCCGGCGGCCGAGTTGCCCGGCTCGCCGGTCAAGGTGTTCGACCGTGACGAGGCTGCGTTGGGCGAAACGCTTGTCGAGCACTACCAGCGGGGTGAGACGGTCATGATGCTGTACCGCAAGGGCAGTGACCGGGCCTTGATGAACGAGCACCTGCAAAGCGTGTTGCACGCCGACGCGGCGCTACCGGCCGAGCAGCGCCGGCTGCGTCAGCTGACCTATCACAGCGCCAAGGGTTTGCAGGCCGATGCGGTGTTCATGCTGGGTGACTGCCAGTACCTGACCAGCTCACCCTACAAGAACCAGGTATACCGCCAGGCCGGGCTGGGCAAGGCAGGTGATGCCCAACCGTTCGATTCGGCACAGAAGGAAGAAGTGCAGCGCTTGGCGTACGTGGCGGTGACCCGTGCAGTGCGGCACTGCTACTGGCATGTGGAGGCCGCCAGCGGTGACGCCGCAGCGGCTCCACGGGCGTCCAGCCAGGTCGATGGCAAGCAGGCCTTCTTCGAAGACCTGCGCGGGCAGTGAGTGGGGTTTAGCGGCCGATTGTTTGCGTCTGACGGGTGAGACTGGTCAGCAGACCGGTTTCAACCTGCTGCTGCTCGGCAGTCAGCGCGTCCACGCCCTGGCGATACTGCTGCTCGTTGATCACGACGCGACGCAGAACGCCTTGAGCATCCACGGGGCTTTCAGGCATCACCCTGGCCAAGGCTCGGAGCACAGAGCTGTCTAGGGACGTTACCGGGTCGGCGGTTTCATCCAGGCAGTAATAGAGATAATCAAGGCCTGGCCGCCAGAAGTCGGTGATCAGGCTGAACTGTGCCGCATGCTCTCGTTTCAAGTACTCGACCCAGCCCGGCTGCTGGTTCAGCCATTGCTCCCGGGCGGTGGCATCCCTGTCCAGGGAAAGGACCGCAGCTTGCACCCTTTCGATGACTGTATCGTTGATTCTGGCCGTATGGCGGTACAGCATGCCTCGGCTCGGCTCAGGGTAGTCCAGCGCGCTGGCCAAGGACTGGCGCAGGGCCAAGCGTACCTCGACATCGTCCACCAGCCCCGTTTGAAGTTCGCTGTCTGGAAAGGCTGAGGGGTCGTCGAGCTCATCATAGGGGGGGAGGTTTTCATCGAAGACCCCATCGAGCAGCGCCTGTTTGCGCAAGGACCTTCTCCAGCTGATGCGGTCGGCCAGTTGATTGACCTGACTGCGTCGATACAGCTTGCCATACAGGCTCAGTAGATCAGCCGGTCGACTACCGGCGACGGCTGCCGCTTCATGGGCAAGCACTTCTAACTCCAAGGCACTGAACGCGTCGGCACCTGCGTCGCCACAGGTTGGCGGGAATTCGCCGGCCACGATGGCGAGGCGCTCACGCAGCGCGGTGTCGTGGGCCGCGTCATCCAGCAGCTTCCAGACGCGTGCCCTCAGGGCCTCGCCATCACGCTGCGCTTCTGCTGACTGGGCAAGACGTTCGAGTACGCCCAGCAGCGCTGCGTTTTCACCTTGGTCGAACAGGTCGCTCCACAGTTGCTCCTCGGCACTGCTCGCCTCGCCACGGAAAATGCCTTGCCACAGTGGCACGTCTTCTGCGTGCTCGAATACGTTGACGCCGCTACTGCCCAAGCGTGCACGTGTCTGGGCTTCCAGGGTGTTGTAGTTGAACAGCCAGCGGCGCTCCGGCAAGTGCGCGGCGACATCGCGGGCAAACGGGGTACGCAGCACGCCAGGCAGGTCTGGCAGGGTACGAATGCGGTTGGACGAAAGGTTCAGATAGCGCAGTTGGTACTGGGGCTGGCTCATCAGGACTGTCAGGCTGTCAGGCCACTGCTGCAGTTCGCAACGCTCAAGTTCCAGGTGGACAAGACGCGCCATGAAGCGCAGGTCGGGCGCCAGTCGCAGTGGGTTGCCTGACAGGTGCAGTACTGTGGGGTGGATCATGTCCTGAAACTGGGCGGCAAGGCTTTCGTCCAGGGTGATTTGATTGTGGCCCAGGCCGAGGGCATCCAGGGGCAAGCGCGTCAGGAAGCCCAAACTGGTGGTATCGAGTTGCAGCCGGTTACGGCTGAGCCACAGTAGCCGCAGGCCGGGCATTGCCGCGATGGCCTGTTGGGCGCTGGGTGAAAGGGTGGTCAAGCCATTGTCAGTCAGGCCCAGCTCGCGCAGCCGCGGTGCTGACCTGAGCGCCTCGAACAATGTTTCGGCATCGATGTCCGGGTTGCCGACGATTTCCAGGATTTCCAGGTTAGGGAAGTTTGCCAGGAAGCTGCCCTCCAGGTGCCGCATCTGCAGCCCCTCGAGCCTGAGATTACGGATATGCGGCATGCGTGCAGTGAAAGCGGGTAGCGCTTCGAGTTGCATACGGTCCAGTACCAGTGTTTCGGCTTGCACGCCGCCTTCACGGCGCGAAGCACTCATCAGTCGCTCGGTGCATTGCTGGCGATCAAAGCGCTCTTCAAGGGTGCGGGCGGTGCTTACCCAGCGGTTGAGATCCCGGTTGAGGGTACGCTGCTCGACTTCCAGCTGGTTGATCGCGCTACCCAGGTCGCCTCCTCGAGCCAGTTCGGCTTGCAGCCCACTGATTTGCTCGCTGCTGAGTTCAGGGTAGAGCGCCCGCAGTCGACGTGCAGCTGGCAAGGCTCGTCCTTGCAAGCCACGGCCGCTAAGGGGATAGCCCAGCTGGCCGTTGGCCAATCGCAAAGGGGAGCGGAACCTGGGGTTGATGGGCTGTTGTCCAAGCAGTGAGGCACAGTGCTGGCGATCTCCAAGGGCGAGTTGCAGCAACCGGGCCGGGTCAGCCTGCGGGTGCGCGGCTTGCAGCGCCTGTTTGATGCGTAGACTGTCGTCGTTGGCCAGGCTGGGCCTGAACAGGCCGAGGAGGGCGCGGTCAAGCCGTGCTCGAGCTTGCAGAAGGCGTGCTTCCTCGGCAATGCGAAGCGGTACCCGCCCGTTTGTCAGGCGTTCCCGTTCGCCGTTGCTGATGTTGGCAAGCAATTCTTCAAGCGCGCTGTCCGGCAACCCGGGAAACTGCCGGGCGAGGGTTTGTGCGATTGGCGGGCGTGTGGGACGGCGTCTTTGGTGCAGGCTCTCGAACAGCGCCTCGCGATGCTGTTCCAGATGTTGCGCGAGCTTGTTGTTCAGTGCGGACGCTCGGCGCTCGGTCGGTGTGTCACCGAGCAATTGCTCAATGGCTTCTTCATCCATTTGATCCAGCACGGTCTGGCTCAACTGACCATTGTCCAGATCGGTACGGGTAACTTCGATTTCCACCTGGCCCAGCGTGTCAGGAGGGCCGTAGCGCACCGATTCGCCCCAGGGCTCTGGCCCTTGGTAAACCTTCAGCACCTTCCCCTCGGGCCACCCCGGCAGGCGCAGCAACTCGGGCAAGGCAAAGTTCTTGTACGCAGCCAGCGGCAACCCATGGCGTACACAGTTGATGATCTGTTGTGTCTGATTGTCCAGTTGCAACCGCTGCAGCGTGTCGAGCAACAAGGCGGGTGGACGCAGGCCCGCTGCCTGGGCGCGTCGCAGTACGTCTGGATCGGTACCGGTACTGCGCATGGCATGGTCCAGTTCGCTGTCGTCCAGGCCTGCGCCATGGCTGCCGAGGCGGCGCGCGAGCTGTTCGCGGTCCCATTCCAGAGGCTGTTCATGGGCCAGTTGCCAGCGGGCATCACCGTGATGCAGCAAGCGCGGGGCATAGGCCTGCGCATCCTCGGGGTGGCGCACGCGCCACTGCTGATCAGCGTCCTGAAACACCTCGTACAGGGTTCCATCCAGCTTCAGGTAGGTCTTCCCGTCGACGTGCATATGGCCGAGCAAATCGGGTTGAGCCCCCTGAGGAATAGCCACCGTGCTCGCATAGGGTTTCATGTCGGGGTGCCAGAGCACTTCCTTGTCTTCATGCCACACACTCTTCAAAGCATCTACAAAGCCAGAGGCCTGGACAACCCTGGCGCCTGCTGCAAAGCCGGCAATTACCCCCGCGTTGATGGCCAACGATTCCAGCTGTGCCAGTGCCTGCCGGGTATCACCTTCTTCCCAGGCCTCGAACCCGGTGAAAACAGAGCTCATCAGGTCGTAAGCAAAAACGCCTAGCATGACCGTGTTCAGCCCCGGCACGAAGAACGCGGCGACATTCAGCACGTTCATCCCCAGGTCGAACCAGTACTTCAGACGCTCGTGGCGGGCGTTGGCGTCGACTTCGGCGGTAGGCACGGCAATGGTTTTTGCGTCGGCCTTCATGCGCGCAAGGTGTGCGTTGTACAAGGTCGTCCAAGGGTCGGTTCTGATTGGCGAGAGCGTGAAAGGGATCACTGGCATGATTCGGGGTTTGCGTATGCCCGCTTCATCCTCTTCGAACAGCGCGATTTCCAGCTTTCCGGCGAGTTCTTTTTGCCTGTCCTTGTAGGCGAAATGCACCAAGGCTCGACGAAACTCGCTTTGCAATAGTCGACTGCGCAGGTGCTTGCCCGCTTCCTGACGAGAAGCGAACTCCCTTACCGGGTGCTCGCTGTCGCCAGGGATATACACGATGCAGGGGTTCTTGCGATAAGGGTTGTCTGGCCCGATGAACAGTACTTCGTGGACGGGGATATCGAACAGGTTGAAGTTCCAGCACTGCAACGCCTCGTTTTCATAGGTGGGCTGAGGCTTGCCGTCGCACAGTTGCGCAAGCGCATCGAGCCCGGCCTTGCTCAGCAGGCCTTTGAGCTGGGCGATCAATGCCTGGACCCTCAAGGCCTCACGGTTTGCAGCAATCGACAGGCGCTGGATTTCAGCGCGGTTGGCGCCTTCATGGGTTGCAAGCAGGTGGTCTTGATAGCGTTTGCCAAGGTCCAGCGCCCGACAGTGCCTGACGAAGTCCGCCACCGTCAGGCCTGCCAGGGGGGTGTCGCTGCCTGCGGCGTTGGTGAGCCTGCTGTAGGGGCCGACTTCGTCCAGCCCCTCGAAGTTGTGCAGGGCAGCTTCCAGCAAGCTGCGTGTTTGCGGCTGGCCTGCCGGGCGAGTAGCCAGCACATCCGCTTCCACGTTAGGGACCAAAGGTGTTTCCACATCGGGAACGCCGACCCAGATGTTGGCATCTGACTCAAAGGGCTGGAACACATACTGCGCCCTGTCTACAGGCACATTCACCTTCAACCGCTCGGTCAGCAGAGGGCTGCAGAACGCAATGATGTCCTTGAACTCGCCCAGCGCCTGTTTGACTTGCGCCAGCCGTTTGTTGCGCGCTTGCAACGCGTTGTGCAATCGCTCACGCGTTGGCTCATCTGCAGTGGCATACCACGAGTAAGGCGTGCCATCGTCATCCAGAAATTCCTTGTGCAGGCCCTGCACCACTTTGCGCGTATGCTTGGGATGGAGCGCCTTGCTCCAGTTCGGTAATGATCGGGTTATCTGGCTTTGATGTAAGGGTGTCGGGGTTGTCATGGTAACCATCTCTTTTGTGGGGGAGACAGTCCACGCTGATCAAGGCGTCGGTGTGCGGTAGATAGTTGTTTGGCAGCGGTCGGTCCTGCGCATGTGCGGGTCGGTGAGGGGCTGGCAGCGAGGGAGGATCTGCGAGAGGGTGGGGCAGGTCATGGTGCAGGCCTCAGCCAAGGAGAATTGCAATGCGTTCGCTGTGCAGCCCGAAAGACCACCTGCTAGACCTCGATGGTATTGAAATAGCGGTCCGTACCTGGGGGGAAGAAGACGGTATTCCCATATTGGCCTTGCATGGCTGGCTGGATAACGCGGCCTCGTTCGAGCGGCTGGCGCCGATGCTGGACGGCTGCTTCGTGGTAGCCCCCGACCTGATCGGCCATGGCCGTTCTGGCCATCGTCGCCACGACAGTGGCTATTACCTGTGGGAGCATGCCGAAGACATGCTGGCGGTGACCGACAGCCTGGGCCTGGCGCAATTTCATGTGCTGGCCCATGGCATGGGTACCGGTATAGCGTCGCTGCTGGCGGCCATGACCAGTGGCATTGCCAGCATGACCTTCCTCGACGGCATGGGTGCACCGTTCACGGTTGCCGAGGATGACCGCGTGCAGCACCTGGCGCGGGCCTACCGGCTCAAGCGTATGGTACAGCGCAGCCAGTTGCCGGGTTTTACCGAGCCGGATGTCGGTCGCTTCGATGACCTGGACACCGCCCTGGCGCAACGCCGCGAGCGGCTGGACACCGAACTGTCGGAAGATGCCGCTCGGCTGCTGGCGCTGCGCGACCTGCTTCAACTGGGCGATGGCTATTGCTGGCGCCACGACCCGCGGCTGGTGTTGCCCGAGCCCATGCCACTGACCGAGCGCGAAGCCTGCGACCTGCTCAGCCAGATCCGCTGCCCGTTGTACCTGCTGTTCGGCCGCCAGGGAGCATTCACCGGCGAGGCTTTCACCCGGCGTCAGGCCGCCTTGCCCAGCCAGGCGAAAGTCTCCTGGCACCCAGGCGGGCACCACTTCCATCTGGATGCGCCGGACCGGGCGCTGGTCGACCAACTGCTGCGAATCCTGACGCGCCATGAAGGGGGCGTACTGCAACGCTTGGTGAATGAGTAGCTGATTCTGGTCACGCCGCGGGAACCTGCGCTATGGTGGCGAACGTTTTCGCAAACACGCCACAAGGAGTCCCGGCATGCGACCTTTCACCATCAAGCACATCGACCACCTTGTGTTGCGGGTCCGCGACCTGTCGCGCAGTGTTGCCTTTTACACCGAGCTGCTCGGCTGCACGGTCAGCCGCGTGCGCGAGGATCTGGGCATGGTGCACCTGGCCACGGGCACCGCAATGATCGACCTGGTGACCCTGGATGGCCCGCTGGGGCAGCCAGGCGGAGCTGCACCGGGGGTGGAAGGGCGCAACCTGCACCATTTCTGCCTGCGCATCGAGCCGTTCGACGAGGCCGCGTTGACGGCCTATCTGGAAGCCGCCGGGGTAAAGGTGGAGCCTGCAGAGAAGCGGTATGGTGCCGAAGGCGAGGGGCTTTCGCTGTACTGCTACGACCCGGATGGTAATCAGGTCGAGTTGAAGGGGCCAGTAGTGCCTGGCGGGTGAAGTGGCGTTTGCCATGGTGGCAGCGACCGGGGATATCAATCACACCTGAAGGTCGAGTTCGGCTGTGCTGGCCTCTTCGCGGGTGAACCCGCTTCTACACAGCTTTCGAAGCCTGTGAAGCAACCGCGAAGAGGCCAGCACAGGCGATCAATCAGTCGAAGTAGCCACGTAGCCCGAATGCATACCCGGTATCCACAGCTGTCGCCTCACCCCGGCTCCAGCGCTTCTTCAACACGAACTCGAACGCCGGCTCGTACAACCCGTCGCGCACCAGTGCCCCCGCCAACACCTCCACGTCATACCAGCCATTGTCCAACTCGATGATCGGCCGTCCTGGCACTTGGTAACGCCCCATCAGGTCACCCAGGGTCTTGGGCGTGAAGTGCTGCAGGATGCGCCAGGTGTACAGCATCAGTGCACCGTGCTCGATCCGCAGCACATAGCCATTGCGCCGGTGCTTCAGGCGGCTGCCGGCCTCGCGCAGGGCTGGTGTGTGGTTGTCGAGGGTGAACAGGATGCGGTAGGGCAGGTTGTCGACACCGGCCAGCGGCAGCACAATACCTTCGCGCACCGCTTGGTCGCCGCTGTCACCGTGAGTGAACGCGTGCGCCAGGTCGTCGGGCAGTTGATGGTCTTGCTTGAAACGCTCAAGCAACTGGATATCGCCGAGCAGAAAGTAGTCGACCAGGTCGTTGAGCACTTCGCTGAATTCGTGGCGCATCTGTTTTCCTTGTGGGTGCGCATTGGGGTAAGGGCAACCGGCTAGAGCTTCTGGGTAATCTGGATCAGGTACGCAAGGGTAGAGCACCAGAGCCTTGGCTTGATCGTCGACGAGGATACTGGTGACCACGATCTTGTAAGCGCACACCGTTTACCTGAGGCCGATGACTATCAGTAAAGACGTTCGGGCATTTTTGACCAGTGGCTGCATTGCCACTGAGGCCCGTTAACCGGGTACCAGCAGCCCCTAAGAAAAACCTGTTCAAGGCATAGGTAAATCCTTTGGCTCTCAGCGCCCGCTCAGCGATAGCCAAGGGTAAAGTGTGAGGCATGACCCAGCCTGCCCAGACCAGCGTCAGAGAGGTACCCTGTGGCTGCCTATACCTTGCGACAACTGAAGTACTTCGTCACCACCGTGGAAGCGGGTAGTGTGGCCGAAGCGTCACGCCAGCTGTACATCGCCCAGCCCTCCATCTCTACGGCCATCAAGAGCCTGGAGGAAAGTTTCGGTGTGCAGTTGTTCATCCGCCACCACGCCCAAGGCGTGTCATTGACGCCCAGCGGCAAACGCTTCTATGCCAAGACCAAGTCGCTGCTGCAGATGGCCCATGAGTTCGAACAGAACGCCCTGGCCGACAACGATACCGTCGCCGGGCAAATCGACATTGGCTGTTTCGAGACCGTGGCGCCACTTTACCTGCCGCGCCTGATCGCCGGCTTTCGCCAGCGCTACCCGGGTGTGGACATTCGCCTGCGCGACGGTGAACAGCAGGACCTGATCCAGGGCCTGACCGCCGGTACCTTCGACCTGGCGTTTCTCTATGACCACGACCTGGACGGCACCATCGAGGCCGAACCGCTGATGCCGCCGCAGAAGCCCTATGTGCTGTTACCAGAGAACCACCGCTTTGCCGGCCAGGCCCAGGTCTCGCTGCGGGACCTGTGCCCGGAGCCGATGATCCTGCTGGACGTGGCCCCTAGCCGCACCTACTTCGTCAGCTTGTTCAACGAGATGGGCCTGGCACCGAACATCGTCTTCAGTTCGCCGTCGATCGAGATGGTGCGCGGTATGGTCGGTCAGGGTTTTGGCTTTTCGTTGCTGGTTACCCGCCCGCACTCGGAATACACCTATGACGGCCAGCGTCTGGCGATGCTCGACATTGCCGAGCCGGTGGCGCTGTCGGGTCTGGCTGCGGCGCGGTTGAAGCGAGTCCAGCTGACCAAGCCGGCGCAGTTGTTCGTGGAGTTTTGCCGGGAAGAGCTGGCCAAGTTCCTGAACTGAGCACGCCATGCCACCCCGGCAGGAGTGGCATGGCGTGGCGATTGCTCAGGGGTTGACCTGATAGCCGCGCCCCTGCAGGCAACCGCTGTAGGCACTGGCATGGGCCTGGGTTTTTGCCTCGTCCTGGCCGCGCCGGTCCTGGCGCCGCTCCTGACGTTGGCGCATGCCACCGACCGCGGCCCCGGCGGCGGCCACTTCGCCGGCACGGTTCTGCCGGTATTGCTGCTTGGCATCGTCACCCACCCGGTCATACACCTCGTCATGCTGATTGCCGCGCACTTGCGCGCCTGCAGCACCGGCGGCGGCACCCACAGCCGCACCGCGAACGCGGCCACCGACATGTGGGTCGCTGGACGTCGCCACGCCATTTGCGGCATTGGTGGCGACGGTATTGCAATCGTTGATATCCAGTTGCATCTGCTGGCTGCTCTGGCCCTTGAGCGGCACCACCGACTGTGCCTGGGCGGTCGATGCTGCGCACAGCAACACCACCAGGTAACTCCACGTGAACGTACGCATGGCACACCTCCACCGGGCGGAAAGCCCGCCTCACAGGATAGTTCGCCTTTGACGCTGTGATGGAAGTTTTGCCCAGATGGTCTACACCGGATATCAGACGCCGTTCCGATTAGCCTCTTGGCCTGATCCAAGGCTACCTGTGGGCAAACCATGAGCCAGACGCAAGATCTGATCATCTGCGAGTATTGCGACACGGTGTACCACCGTGCACCGCTGCTCAAACATCAACGTGCCCTTTGCCAGCGCTGTGGCGGTGTGCTGTACCGGCACAGGTCACTGACCATCGAGCAGCGGCTGGCATTGAGTGTGACGGGCGGTGTCCTGCTGGTGTTCGCCAACTATTACCCGGTGATGACCATCGGCATGCAGGGGCTGACCCACTCGGCCACATTGTGGGACGCCGTGCAGATCCTCAGTCACGGCAGTATCACCTTCATCGCCTTGGTGATGGCGCTGTCGATCATTTTTGCGCCGCTGCTGCAAATTGCCCTGTTGTGCTGGGTGTTGAGTTTTGCTCTTGCCGGCCAGCGTGCGCCCGGCTTTGCCCTGTGCATGCGTGGCCTGGAAAGCCTGAGGCCCTGGAGCATGCTGGAGGTGTGTCTGCTGGGAGCGATGGTGGCGGTGATCAAGCTGGCGGGGCTGCTCGATGTGATCCCCGGTATCGGCCTGCTGGCCTTGGCCGCACTGAGCATGTTGATCATCCACATTGCCGGCAAGGACATCCGCGACTTGTGGGAACAGGTATGACTACTCCGGCCAATGCGCACGACCTTGGCCTGTGTCTGTGCCATGGCTGTGGCCAGGCATGCGACACAAGCAGTGGCACGCACACCTGCAACCGTTGCGGCGCTGTCATTCACCGGCGCAAGGCCAATGCCATCAGCCGTGGCTGGGCTTTTCTGCTGGCAGCACTGATTTTCTACATCCCCGCCAACCTGCTGCCGGTGATGCACACCGAAATGCTCGGCAGCGGTACAGACAGCACCATCGGCGGTGGCGTGCTGGAGTTCTGGGAAGCCGGGGCCTGGGACATTGCGCTGATCATCTTCATTGCCAGCGTGGGTGTGCCCGCCATCAAGTTCTTGTCCCTTGGCCTGCTGCTGTTCACTGCCCAGCGTGGTTCTTCCTGGGCCTGCCGGCAGCGTTCGCAGTTGTACCGCTTCGTCGAGCTGATCGGTTATTGGTCCATGCTCGATGTGATGGTAGTGGCGCTGGTGGCTGCACTGGTGCAACTGCACGGGCTGGGCACCATCGAGCCTCGCGTGGGCATTCTGTTTTTTGGCATGGTGGTAGTGCTGACCATGTTCTCTGCGATGAGTTTTGATCCACGCCTGATCTGGGATAACCATGCCAACGAGGGGAGGCCGCATTGATGGGGCAGCAGACTGACAAGCGCGAGGGCGCGGGGCAGGTTGAAGTGCGCACCCGGCGTTGGAGTGTGTCGCTGGTATGGATCGTGCCGATCCTGGCAATCCTGATCGGCGCTTCGCTGGTGGTGCGCAACTGGATGCAGCAAGGACCGGTGATTACCATTTCTTTCCACAGCGGGGAGGGGTTGGTGGCGCACAAGACCCAGGTGAAATACCGCAGTGTGGTGATTGGCGAAGTGACCACGGTGGACTTGGCCGACGACAAGAAGAGCGTGGTGGCCAAGGTGCAGCTCTCCAACGATGCCCGATCGTTTGCCACCCGGGGCGCGCGCTTCTGGGTGGTGCGACCGCGTATCGGCGTGGGTGGGGTTTCCGGGGTGGACACGCTGCTATCGGGCAGTTTCATCGGGGCCGACTCCGGTGAATCGAACGTGCCGGAAAAGTCCTTTGTCGGATTGGAACTGCCACCGCCGATCACCTATGACGAAAAGGGTAAGCGTTTTGTTCTGGTTGCCAGCGACCTGGGCTCGCTGGATATCGGCTCTTCGATCTACTACCGCAAGATCCCGGTGGGCGAGGTGGTGTCCTTTGCCCTCCAGGACGATGGCAAGGGGGTAGAGATTGGCGTGTTCGTGCAGGCGCCCTACGACACGTTCGTCACTGCTGACACGCGTTTCTGGAATGCCAGTGGCATCGACATGCAGATCGGTGCCAATGGCCTGAAGGTCGATACCGAATCGCTGTCGTCGATTCTGGTGGGCGGGCTGGCCTTCGGCTCGCCCGATTTCGCCGCGCAAGCCGAGCCTGCTGCCGACCAGGCCCGCTTCCAGCTATTCGCCGACCGCGACAGGGCGCTGTCGCCTCCGCATGGCCAGGCGCAGTACCTGCAGTTGCGCTTCGACCAGGCCATGCGCGGCCTGTCGGTGGGCGCGCCAGTGGAGTTCAAGGGGGTGGAGTTTGGCCGGGTCACCTCGATCCAGCTCGATTACGATGCTACACGGCAGAGCTTCCCGGTCGTGGTCGATGCGGTGATCTACCCGCAGCGGCTAGGGCCGGTGCATCGCAAGATGCTGGCGGTGTTCAAGCACACCGAGGGCGATATGGAAGGTGCGCGGAAACTGATTGGCTCCTTTGTCGAGCATGGGCTGCGGGCCCAGGCACGTAGCGGCAACCTGATCACCGGGCAGATGTTCATTTCGCTGGACTTTTACCCGGATGCCCCCAAGGTGACCTTCGACATGGCTGCCAACCCCATCATGATCCCGACGTTGCCCGGCAGCCTTGAGCAGTTGCAGGAACAGTTGCAGCGGGTAGTGGAGCGCATTGCCAAGCTGCCGCTGGAAAGCATCGCTGGTAACCTGGACGGCAGCCTGCGTGAGCTGCGCGCCAGCCTCAGGCAGTTCAATGGCCAGACACTGCCGGACGTGAACGTGGCGCTGGACGAGGTGCACAAGACCCTGCGTACGGCCAACTCGGCCATTTCCGAAGACTCGCCGCAGCGCCAGCGAATGGGCGAAGCACTGGACGAGCTGGAGCGGATGTCGCGTTCGCTACGCGACCTTGCCGATTATCTTGGCCGCCACCCCGAGTCGCTGATTCGTGGCCGGCCAAAAGCGGCCGGGGCCGCAGACCTTGAACCCTGAGGAGACAACCTATGCAACGACTGCGCAATGTATGTGTGGCCAGCCTGCTGGTGTGGCTCGGGGGCTGCAGCAGTACGCCGAACAACTACCACACGCTGGTACCGAGCGAACCGGTGCGTGACAGCGGCCAGCGCATCCAGGTGGTCAGGGTGGCCATGCCGCCCCAGGTCGACCGCCCGCAGTTGGTCGTGCGGCAAGGGCAGAGCGGCCTGGCCATTCTGGAAACGGAGTGGTGGGGCGCCAACCTGGTGGATGAATTCCGCAGCGCCTTGCAGGACCGGTTGGGCGGCCCGGCGGGCGGCGGCAAGGCGTCGCTGCGGGTGGATGTGCAACGCTTCGACACGGTGCCAGGGCGCTACGCCTCGTTGGAGGCCGTGTGGCGCCTCAAGCAGGAAGGGCAGGCCGAACTGACCTGCCGTACGTCCGTGCAGACTGCCGCGGACAACAGCATCACCAGCCTGGTGAATGCACACCAGGCCAACCTGCGCACATTGGCCGAGGCGGTGCGGGGGAGTGCCCGGCAGGGTCGCTGCCCTGCATGAACCTTGGCATGATTCACCGCATTTCCCGGCCGCCGGGGTATGATGGCGTTAGCGAAACCGTACTGACAGGCCCCGTGGACCATGAACCGTCGTAAAAAGATCAAACAGCTATTGCAGGCGCATGCCAAAAAGGCCAGTGCCAAACTGGCGCCACGCAAGCCCAAGTACATCTGCAAGGCGGACCGCTTGAAGATGGAGGCAGAGGCGGCGGGCGAGGCTCCCCAGCTGGCCGACTGACACTGCCCCTAAAACCGATCGCATGGGCTTCAACGGCGGTAATAATGATGCGCGTCATGATGACGCTGGCGCATGGCGCGCTCATGGCGGCGCTCCCAATCACGGCGCCGTTCCCAGTCGCGCCGCCGCTCCCAGTCCCGGCGGGCTTGTTCACGCCGCCACTGTTCGCGGCGCCAGTCGCTTCGGTGGTGGTGCCAGCGATTGTCATCGTGCGCCAGCAGCGTGGCCGGCTGCTCAACGGCCGCACTGGCCACCCTGGACCAAGGGTTGCCGGCTGGCTGCAACGGTGATTGAACGACCGGTGCAACGGCCTCGACGGCTTTCATTTGTGTTGCCGATGCAGTGCCCACCGCCGCGAACGAGAACAGGCCGAGCAGCACCAACCTTGCGACATGTATTTTCATGAGCGTAGCCAACCTCTGATAACAATTGAGCCATCTGGCCAGCAGGTGTGGGGCGAACCTTGTCTCGCGTTCCGCTACCTTTCTGCGCCTCACACATAGACAGGGAATCAAGAAAAAGTTCGCTGCAGCAACAACTTGAAGAACTTTGCCGGGGTGGTTGGTGCTGGGCAGTACCCGCAACAGGTGCCATTGCGCTCAGTCAACTGCCTGCAAATACCTCACGCAGATGCCCCCGATAACTGTCGAACGCAGCAATCGCCCCTGCCACCACCTCTGCTTCTTCCTGTTCCTCCAGCACCAGGCTGTCCAGCCTGGCAACAAACTCGCGCCAATGCAGCGCTCGGCCATCCGGATGAGGGGCCAGGTGGCGGGCGCCCTTGTCGCCATCCAGCCCAAGACGTTGTGTGTGCCTGAACAAAAACGCCGCCCCCAGGTTCGAACCTTCACTGCAATACAGCCATCCCAGGGCCTGGGCCGAGCTGACGCAGACCGGTTGGGGGGACGTTGGCAGTGGCAGGCCCAGGTCGAGCAGGTCGGCCTCTACCGCCGCGAAACGCGACAGCGCCGCCAGCCCAGGCAGTTGCTGGTTGAGTTGTTCATCCTGATACAACGCCAGCAGGCTGCCATGAAAGCGGTGCTGCACCTGCAGGAAGCGTCCATAGCGCGCGCGGTTCTCGAAAGGCCGCGCTGCCATCACCAGTTGATCAACGCTGTCATGATCCCTGCTGCTGGCCGCTTTCAGGCGTTTGCAGCGGCTTGGTTCGGTGGTGAGGGAAGTTACAGCGGTCATCGGCGTATCCGTGGCAATAGAGCAAGGCTCCCATGATGCTTGCCGTCCTTGGCAAGCAGCAAGCATCACACGTCCGACCTGAGCGAGTTCGCAATGATGGAGCGCAAGGACGATGCTCATTTATCATGGCGGCTGCCTTTACCATTGCCAAGGATACTTGCCATGAGCGCCCTCCAGTTTCGCACCCCCGTCCCCGCAGATGCCGAGCGTTGCTACGCCATCGAAATTGGCGCCTATGAAGGGGATGAGGCAGCCACGCTGGAGAAAATCCGCACGCGTATCACGCAGTACCCACAAGGCTTCCTGGTGCTGGAAAGTGACGGCGAGATCGTTGGTTTCATCAACAGTGGTTGCGCCCACGAGGTCGTGATGTCCGACGAGGCATTCAAAGAGCTGGTCGGCCATGACCCGGCGGCAGCGAACGTGGTGATCATGTCGGTGGTTGTAGACCCGGCCCACCAGGGCAAAGGCTACGCCAAAGTGTTGATGAACGAATTCATTGGACGCATGCACGCGGCGGGCAAGCAGGCCATTCACCTGATGTGCAAGGAGCAGCATGTGGCCCTGTACCAGAAGCTGGGCTACCAGTACGTGAAACCGTCGCCGTCGGACCACGGCGGCATGGCTTGGCATGAGATGGTCATGGACCTTTGAGTGGACATCTCGCTGCGTGACAGCGCAGCCCAAAAGGGCTGCGCACTACCTTCATTCAACCCGGCGATGCCGAGCTGATGCCTGGCATCAAGTGCCACTGACCAACTGATGTGCCAGCTGGTTGTGGCGCTCCAGTACGCGCGGCAGGTCGACAGTGGTCAGCTGGCCGTCTTTCACCACGATGCGGCCGTTGATCACGCTGGTATGCACCTGGGTCGGGGTGCAGAACACCAGTGCCGCCAATGGGTCGTGGTGGCCGCCGGCATACGCCACATGGCCCAGGTCGAAGGCGACGAAATCGGCGACCATGCCAGGGGCCAGGGCGCCGATATCATTGCGGTTGAGCACTTTCGCGCCACCCAGGGTGGCAATCTCCAGTGCTTCGCGTGCAGTCATCGCGTCAGGGCCAAAGCCCACCCGTTGCAGCAGCAGCGCTTGGCGCACTTCACCGATCATGCTGGCGCCGTCGTTGGAGGCAGAGCCGTCGACCCCCAGGCCCACCGGTACGCCGTGGTCGCGCATCTTGCGCACCGGGGCGATGCCCGAGGCCAGCCGCATGTTCGAGCATGGGCAGTGGGCCACGCCGGTGCCGGTGCGGGCGAACAGCTCGATGCCGTGCTGGTCGAGCTGCACGCAGTGGGCATGCCATACATCGTGGCCGACCCAGCCAAGGTCTTCGGCGTACTCGGCAGGGGTCATGCCGAACTTCTCGCGGCTGTAGGCGATGTCGTTGACGTTCTCGGCCAGGTGGGTGTGCAGCGACACCCCATACTGGCGCGCCAGCACGGCAGCTTCGCGCATCAGGTCGCGGCTGACCGAGAACGGCGAGCATGGCGCGACCACGATGCGGCGCATCGAGCCGTGGCTGGCATCGTGGTAGTCCTCGATCAGGCGTTGCGATTCCTTGAGGATGTCGGCTTCCTTTTCCACCACCGAGTCAGGTGGCAGGCCGCCTTGGCTCTGGCCCACGCTCATGCTGCCGCGCGCGGCGTGGAAGCGCATGCCGATCTCGGCCGCCGCGTGGATGCTGTCGTCGAGCTTGCAGCCGTTGGGGTAGATATACAGGTGATCGCTGGAGGTGGTGCAGCCGGACAGGATCAGCTCGGCCATGGCGGTCTGGGTCGACACCGCGATCATCTCGGGAGTCAGGCGCGCCCAGATCGGGTACAGGTTGGTCAACCAGTTGAACAGCTCGCCGTCCTGAGCGGCCGGTACCACGCGGGTGAGGCTCTGGTACATGTGGTGGTGGGTGTTGACCAGCCCTGGGATGACCACTTTGCCGGCCATGTCCAGAACCACGTCGGCGTGCTGCGGGAGGGTATCGCTGGGGCCGACTTGCCTGATCAGGTTGTCTTCGATGAACAGGCCGCCGTTCTTGATCTCGCGGCGCTCGCCGTCCATGGTGACCAGCAGCGCGGCGTTTTTGACGAGTAGCGTTTTTACAGGGTTTGTAGATGACATGGTGCAAGCCTGCGCAATACGCATCGGCGATTACCGATGTCATAGGCGCTCGGTATTGTAAGCAAGCTTTTTACTGATTGTATACAGCCCGGGGCGCCAGTGCCGGCCTCTCAGCAGGTAAGACCGCGAAGCGGCCGGCACAGGTTAAACCCATGAATGCGCGCACCGCCTCGGCGCCCGGCCTTGCGTTCCAGCACCGGTTCCCGCGAGGCAAAGGCGCGCAAGTCTTCAGGTGTCACTCGGCCATCTGCAGCTCTGGCAGCTTCACGCGCAACGCCCGGGTCAGCCCCAGTAGCACCAACAGGCCCATGCCCATCCAGCACAGACCGATGGTGAACGACAGGCTGGTCAGGCTGCTCCATAGCCACAGCGTGCTGATAAAGCCCAGCCCGGGAATTACGCCGTACAGCAGGCCGTTGCGGCAACCGCGCAGTTTCTGGTCGACCAGGTAGTGCTTGACCACCGCCAGGTTCACCGCCGAGAAGGCGAACAGTGCACCAAAGCTGATCATGTTGGCCACGGTATCCAGGGTGATCACCAGGGCGATCAGCGACAGCAGGCTGACCACCAGGATGGCAGTGGCCGGCACGCGCTTTTTCGTCACAAGCTGGCCGAATGCCCGCGGCAATGCGCTGTCGCGGCCCATGGCGAACAGTACGCGCGACACGCTGGCCTGGGACACCATGGCCGAGGCGAAGCAGCCGGCCACGTAGGTAGCGGTGAAGGCGGTTACCAGCAGCTCGCCGCCCACCCGGCGCATCACGTCCACCGAGGCCGAATCCGGGTCGGCGAAGCTGCCCCAGTCGGGGAACACCATCTGTGCGCAGTAAGACACCACCAGAAACAGCAGCCCGCCGATCAACGACACCGCAAGAATCGCCACGGGAATGCGGTAGGTCGGGTTGCTGGTTTCCTCAGCCATGGTCGACACCGCATCGAAACCGAGGAACGACAGGCACAGTACGGCGGCGCCGGTCATGATCAACGGCATGCTGAAGCCTTCGTGGTGGAAGGGGGCCAGCAGCGACACCGGCTCCGCCTGTCCGCTGAGCTTGAGAATGGACAGGGCGACGAAGACGATGATGAACACCAGTTGCACCACCACCAGTATCCAGTTGACCCGGGTGATCGACTCGATGCCGATCAGGTTGAGGAAGGTGACCAGGGCAATGGAGCCCGCCACCCACACCCAGGCATGGATGGTCGGGAAGTATTCCGACATGTAGATGCCGATCAGCAGGTAGCTGAGCAGCGGCAGGAAGATGTAGTCGAGCAGCAATGTCCAACCGGTGATGAAGCCGATATGGCTGCCGAAGGCCTTTCGCGTGTAGGTGTAGACCGAGCCGGAGTAGGGGTGGGCCTGGACCATGCGGCCGTAACTGTAAGCGGTCAGCAGCATGGCGGCGAGCGTGAGCAGGTAGGCGGTGGGCAGGTGCCCTTTGGTCATCTGGGTGACCAGCCCGTAGGTGGTGAATACGGCCAGGGGCACCATGTAGGCCAGGCCAAATAGCACCAGGGCGGTCATGCTCATGGACTTGCGGAAGCGGCCTGTGCTGGTGCCGGGTTGCGAGGGTGCATGCGGGGCGGGGCTATGGGCTGTACTTGTTGTTGTATGCATTGCTAACTCCTGAAAAGGGATGCAGGACACCGCGGCAGGCGAGCGGGCTCGCAACCGTTGGGTGTTGTGCAAGGAGGTCGAGCGGAAAGCTCGCAGCGCTGGGGCAGGTCGATGCTCCCACACCCTGCAGGTACCCGGAATCACCCTTTGGGGTGAGCGGCCACTGCCCTTGCCCGGCTCACCCCAAAGGGTGATTCCGGTGCCTTCAGCGCCGTGGGAGTATCTGCTCAACGACGCACCGCACTGGCGGCGGTGCCACTGAAAAGAAACGGCAGGCCCACAGTGACTAATCAACTGCTTTCAGAACAATGGTTCGAGCACCAGGCCAAGGTCACCGAGGCGATCGGCCGGCCGGGCTTTGCCGCCAGCCTGTTTGCGGCATTGGGTGTGATCCGGCCGATCCAGGCGACCACGGTGTACCTGTACCCGCACGACGGCATGCCCTGTGCGCTGTTCGAGCAGGATGACAAGGCGCCTTGGCAGCCTGAGGGCAATGTCAGCCGCTACCTGTCGGGCTTCTACCTGCTCGACCCGTTCTACGGTGCTTGCGTGGAACAGGTCGAATCCGGCTGCTACGGCCTGTTCGAAGTGGCACCCGATCACTTCGAGGTCAGCGAGTACTACCAATCGTTCTATCGCCACTCGCACCTGGAGGATGAACTCAACTACATCCTGCAGGTGGCGCCCGGGCAAAGCCTGGCGGTGTCGCTGGCCTTCACCGACAAGCTGGATGGGCAAAGCCGCACGCGGTTCGGGCTCATCACGCCTTGGGTGCTGGCGGTACTCGGCAAGCACTTTGCCGGGCTGGACAGCCGGGCAGGCCGCTTCGAGAACATCCTCGAGCAACGTATCCATGCCGCCCTGAACAACTTCGGCAGCTCGCTGTTGACCGAGCGTGAATGCCGTATCGCCCAGCTGATCCTGCGTGGCCACTCGACCAAGTCGCTGGCCGAGCGGCTGGGCGTATCGGAAGACACCATCAAGTCGCACCGCAAGAACGTCTACGCCAAGCTCGACATCGGCACCCAGTCCGAACTGTTCTCCCTGTTCATCGATGCGCTGGCCAATGCCCAGGGCGTGCTGGGCAAGGACCCGCTGGAAAGCTACATGGGCAAGCTGCGCTGAACGCCAGCCGCCCTGCAACCCCACCGCAAAGGAAAACCAACAATGAACGCGCCTTTCGCCCCGCAACGCCAGACCCGTGACTACCAGGCAGCCGATGCAGCCCACCACATTCATGCCTTCCTCGACCAGAAGGCGCTGAACGCCGAAGGGCCGCGGGTGATCGTTGGTGGCGAACGTTTGCACCTGTGGGACAGTGAGGGCAAGCGCTACCTGGATGGCATGTCCGGCCTGTGGTGCACCCAGCTCGGTTATGGCCGCCGTGACCTGACCGCCGCCGCGGCCACGCAGATGGATCAGTTGGCTTACTACAACATGTTCTTCCACACCACCCACCCGGCGGTGATCGAACTGTCCGAACTGCTGTTCAGCCTGCTGCCGGGGCACTACAGCCACGCGATCTACACCAACTCCGGCTCCGAGGCCAACGAGGTACTGATCCGCACCGTACGCCGCTACTGGCAGGTGGTTGGCCAGCCATCCAAGAAAATCATGATCGGCCGCTGGAACGGCTACCACGGCTCGACCCTGGCGGCCACGGCGCTGGGCGGCATGAAGTTCATGCACGACATGGGCGGGTTGATTCCGGATGTGGCACACATCGACGAACCCTACTGGTACGCCGAGGGCGGTGAACTGACCCCGGCCGAGTTCGGCCGCCGCTGCGCCCTGCAGCTGGAGGAAAAGATCCTCGAGCTGGGTGCCGAAAACGTTGCCGGCTTCATTGCCGAACCCTTCCAGGGGGCGGGCGGCATGATCTTCCCGCCGGAAAGCTACTGGCCGGAAATCCAGCGTATCTGCCGCCAGTACGACGTGCTGCTGTGCGCCGATGAGGTGATTGGTGGCTTTGGCCGCACCGGCGAGTGGTTCGCCCATGAATACTTCGGTTTCGAACCTGACACCCTGTCGATTGCCAAGGGCCTGACCAGCGGCTACGTGCCCATGGGTGGCCTGGTGCTGAGCAAGCGCATTGCCGAGGCGCTGGTGGAGCGGGGCGGGGTATTTGCCCACGGCCTGACCTATTCCGGCCACCCGGTGGCGGCGGCAGTGGCCATCGCCAACCTGAAGGCGTTGCGTGACGAAGGCATCGTCACCCAGGTGAAGGATGACACCGGGCCGTACCTGCAGCGCATCCTGCGCGAGGTGTTCGCCGACCACCCGTTGATCGGCCAGGTGCAGGGCGCCGGGTTGGTGGCAGCGTTGCAGTTCGCCGAGCACAAGCCGACGCGCAAACGCTTTGCCAACGAGAACGACCTGGCCTGGCAGTGCCGCACCTTTGGTTTCGAGGAAGGGGTGATCATTCGCTCGACCCTGGGCCGGATGATCATGGCCCCGGCCTTGATCGCCAACCACAGCGAGCTGGATGAGCTGGTGGAGAGGACCCGGATAGCCGTAGACCGCACGGCGCGGCTGGTCGGCAAGCTCTAAGCCGCTGACAAGGGTAACGCGCTTCCCTGTGGCAGCGGGCACGCCCGCGAACACCGGCGAAGCCGGTGCCATCCACCGTGTCGCCTGATTCGCGGGCATGCCCGCTCCCACAGAGGGAGTGCGGCGTGCTTGCGGACTGTGTGGTACCTGTTACTTGCGCAAGAAGGACCGCCCCGACGGTCGTCTGGAGTACAAATGTACACGCTCGAATTCTGGCAACAACGCGCCTCGGACCTCTACCTTCCGGCCCATGCACTGATCGACGGCAAACCCGTCAACGCACAGGATGGCGCCACCTTCGCAGCCATCAACCCCGCCACCAACAACGTAATGGCACAGGTTGCCGCCTGCGGCCATGCCGAGGTCGACCTGGCTGTCGCCAGCGCCCGTCGAGCCTTCGAGCAAGGCCCCTGGCCGCGCATGGCGCCGGGCGAGCGCAAGAAAGTGCTGCTGCGCCTGGCCGAGCTGATCATGGCCCATCATGAAGAACTGGCATTGCTGGACTCGCTGAACATGGGCAAGCCGGTGATGGATGCCTTCAACATCGACGTGCCGGGCTCTGCCCATGTGTTCGCTTGGTACGGCGAGGCGCTGGACAAGCTGTATGACCAGGTGGCGCCCACTGCTGCCAATGCGCTGGCCACCATCACCCGCGAAGCCCTCGGCGTGGTCGCTGCCGTGGTGCCATGGAACTTCCCCCTCGACATGGCCGCCTGGAAGCTGGCCCCGGCGCTGGCTGCCGGTAACAGCGTGGTACTCAAGCCCGCCGAGCAATCACCGTTCTCGGCCCTGCGCCTGGCCCAACTGGCGCTGGAAGCGGGGTTGCCGGAAGGCGTACTGAACGTGGTGCCGGGCCTGGGCGAGCAGGCCGGGCAGGCGCTGGGCCTGCACCCGGATGTGGACTGCCTGGTGTTCACCGGCTCCACCCAGGTGGGCAAGTACTTCATGCAGTACTCGGCGCAGTCCAACCTCAAGCAGGTGTGGCTGGAGTGCGGCGGCAAGAGCCCGAACCTGGTGTTCGACAACTGCCAGGACCTGGACCTGGCTGCGGAAAAGGCCGCTTTTGGCATTTTCTTCAACCAGGGCGAAGTGTGTTCGGCCAACTCGCGGCTGTACGTGCAGCGTGCCATTCACGATGAGTTCATCGAGCGCCTGCAGGCCAAGGCTCGCCAGTGGCTGCCCGGTAACCCGCTGGATCCGGCGAGCCGCGCCGGGGCCATTGTCGATGCCGAGCAGACCGGCCGCATAGAGGCCGCCATCGTGCGTGCCGGGCAAGAGGGCGCGAGATTGGTGTGTGGCGGCCGACGCCTGAACATCGAAGGTTCGGACAACTACATCGAACCGACCATTTTTGCCGGTGTTGAGGGCCGCATGAGCCTAGCGCGCGAGGAGGTGTTCGGCCCGGTGCTGGCGGTCAGCGCCTTCGACACGGAAGAAGAAGCCGTGCGCCTGGCCAACGACAGCATCTATGGCCTGGCAGCCTCGGTGTGGAGCGACGACTTCAACCAGGTGCACCGGGTAGCGCGGGCGTTGAAAGCCGGTACCGTATCGGTGAACACAGTCGATGCGCTGGATGTGACGGTGCCGTTCGGTGGGGGCAAGCAGTCGGGGTTTGGCCGCGATCTGTCACTGCATTCGCTCGACAAGTATTCGCAGCTCAAGACCACCTGGTACCAGTTGCGCGGCTGATGCCCTGATCATGGCCCACGTCGCCTGTGTCGCGGTAGAAAGCCTTGCACGCTCGTCTGTAAACGTGTTGCCGGCCCGGCAGAACGCTCACGCGCACTCTACACTGCTGCAGACATCAGCCAAGGCAATGTGCCGCACATGGAGTACCTGGGATGGGCTGCGTGTCGACGGGGCGTGTTGTTGGCAATACAGGACGTGGTATTTCACTGCAGTGGCTGGTGGCGCTGGCTATCGTGCTGGGCATGCTGCTGCTCGGCGCCGCCCTGGCCTGGCAGGGTTACCGCGGAATTCGCCAAACCCTCGTGGCTGCTGCTGGCGATGCTGCCCAGCAGGTTGCCAAGACGATCGACGAGCGCGCCAGGCGCCTGATCGAGCCGGCGCAAAGCAGCATTCGCCTGCTTGCCCACAACACGACGCTTCACACCCAGGCACAGCGCATGGATCGGCTGCCACAGCTGGTGGAAATGCTGGACGCCAACCGCATGCTCAGCGCCGCCTATCTGGGTTACCCCAGCGGCGAGTTCCTGTTGGTGCGTCGCCTGCGTGACCCACAGCTGATGCAGCGTTTCGCCGCTCCACCGGGCACGGCTTTTCTGGTGCAGAGCGTCAGCCATGGCGACGGCGCCAAGGTGCAGGGCGAGTGGCGCTTTTATGATCGGGCGCTGAACTTGTTGCAGGCCCAGGCCAAACCTGACTATCGCTACGATCCACGCCTGCGTCCCTGGTTCGCTCAAGCCACGGTACAACCCGCTACTGTACTGACTCGTCCCTATGTGTTCTTCACCACCCGTGAGGTTGGCTTGACCATGGCCCAACGTAGCGTCGACGGTGGGGCCGTGATCGGCCTGGACGTTTCGGTCAACGACCTGGCCAGCGAGACTCAGGACCTGCGCATGACCCCTGGTACCGAGATTGTTGTGGTCGATGACCAGGGCAACGTTGTGGCCTATCCGGACCCGCAGCGGGCAATCGTGCACGAAGGGCAAGGCGTGCGCCTGTCGCGGGTCGCCGAGTTGGGCGCTCCCAGCCTGGCGCAGCTATACGCTGACCTGCCGAAGGGCAACCAGCCTCAGCCTTATCAGGTGGACGGCCAGACCTGGTATGGCATTCGTGTGCAGCTGACCACCCTGGCCGGGCACGACTTGCACGTGCTGATTGCCGTACCAGGCCACGAGCTGCTGGTGGGGGCACGCAAAGTCTTGTTCGAGCAGTTGCTCTGGACCGTGGCACTGATGGCCGTGTTGCTGGTGCTCGGCGGTGTGCTTGGCCGGCGCATTGGTCGCCCGCTGCGGCTGTTGCGCGAGCAGGTTCAAGGTTTGGCCAGTTTTGATTTCAGCCGTGAAGTGGGCGTGCACTCGCGGGTTTCCGAGGTGCGTGAGCTGAGCCGTGTGCTGAGCCGCATGTCCGGTACTATTCGCCACTTTCAGGCGATTACCCTTGCGCTCAGTCGCGAGCGAGACCTTGAGCGCATGCTCGATGGCGTGCTGAGCCATCTGGTAGAAGCTGCCGGGGGCGACGCCGGCGGGGTTTACCTGTACGACGCTGATCAGGCTTTGCTGCGCCTGGCCGCCTCGTGCCGCGGTGAACATTACCCAAGCGAGGTGGCAGTGGACGAAGGCGCCCGGCAGCACTTGGCTGCAACAGTGACCCAGGCCCTCGGCCTGCACGAGCGCAGCCTGGCCGTGGTGCTGAATGACCGTAGCCAGGCACTGTTGGGCATACTGGTCCTGCAAATGGACGAAGAGCAGGCGCATGAGCGGGTAGGCGAGGCATTCCGGCGCTTTGTCGAGGAGTTGTCCGGTGTGGCTGCAGTGGCCATCGAGACCCGCCAGTTGGTCGAAGCCCAGCAACGCCTGCTGGACGCCATGATCAAGCTGCTGGCAGACGCCATCGACGCCAAGAGCCCCTATACCGGTGGCCACTGCGAGCGGGTGCCTCAGCTGGCTCAGATGCTGCTGGATCAGGCAGTGGCAGCCGACAGCGGCCCGTTCGCCAGCTTCAGCATGACCGAGGCAGAGCGATACGAGTTCCGTGTGGCAGCCTGGCTGCACGATTGTGGCAAGGTCACCAGCCCCGAGTACGTGGTGGACAAGGCGACCAAGCTGGAGACCCTTTACAACCGCATCCACGAAGTACGCATGCGTTTCGAAGTGCTGTGGCGCGATGCGGAGCTGGCTTACTGGCAAGGCCTGGCCAGCGGCGCCGACCAGCAGGTGCTGAAAGCCGCACTGAGCCGAAGCCAGGCCGAGCTGCAGGACGACTTCGCTTTCGTCGCCCAGGCCAACATCGGCGGCGAGTTCATGCAGGACACCGATATCCAGCGCTTGCAGGTGATCGGCAAGCGACGCTGGCTGCGCCATTTCGATAACCGCCTGGGCATCTCCCGAGACGAGGCGGAACGCCTTGTCGGCGTGCCGCAGCCTGAACTACCGACAGAGGAGCCATTGCTGGCCGACCGCCCCGAGCACTGCGTGCCCTGGGGTACTCGCACGCCGCCGGTGGTGAAGGGCGACCCGCGTAATATCTGGGGGTTCGATATGCACCTGCCAGGCCACGCCAGCAACTACGGCGAGTTGTACAACCTGTCGATCCGCCGTGGCACGCTGACTGACGAAGAACGCTTCAAGATCAACGAACACATCGTGCAGACCATCATCATGCTCAGTGCACTGCCGCTGCCGCGCCAGCTCAAGCGGGTACCCGACATCGCCGGCAACCACCACGAAAAGATGAACGGCAGCGGCTATCCGCGCCGTCTGGACGGGCAGGACCTGGGCATTGCCGAGCGAGTGATGGCGATTGCCGACATCTTCGAAGCACTGACGGCAGCAGACCGGCCGTACAAACCTCCGAAGACGCTGTCTGAATCGGTGAAGATCCTGGTGTCCATGGCCCGCGAGGGGCACGTCGACGGGCAACTGCTACAGCTGTTCCTCAGCAGCGGGGTATTTCGCCAATATGCCGAGCGCTTCCTGCGCACCGAGCAGATCGACGAGGTGGATGTGGCCTACTGGCTGGCGCAGATTCAGGAGCGTTGCGCAGCCAGACCTGTGAGCTGAGGGACGACAACGCTGAAAAAATCAGGCCGCGTGGCGCTCGATTCAAGCGCCACGGCCTTTCGCAGTGTCCTCCTGGAGACCGCCAACCACCCAGGTAGCGTGGATCAGCTCACTCATACTCCTGCACCCCTGCTATATGCCGCCCGGCGACATAGCCAAAGGTCAGCGCCGGCCCCAGGTTGATGCCACCCGACGGATACCAGCCACCCAACACGCTGGCCATGTCGGTACCTGCTGCGTACAGGCCTGCAATCGGTTGTGCGGCCTCATCCAGTACACGGGCATTGCCGTCGGTGCGCAACCCGGCAAAGGTGCCAAAACAGCCGGGCTTTACTTTCACCGCATAGAACGGCCCGTGCTCGATGGGCGCCACGCAAGGGTTGGGGCCCTTGTGCTGTGGGTCACCCTGCTTGCGGTTGAACGGCGTGGAACCTCGGCCGAACGCCGGGTCCTGGCCGTTACGGGCATGGCTATTGAAGTCAGTGACCGTGGCGCGCAGCCCGGACGGGTCAATGCCGCAGGCCTGGGCGAGCTGCTCGAGCGTGGCGCCGCGTTTCAGGTAGCCGTTGCGCACATGCGGGCCTACCGGCAGCGGTGCCGGGCGGGCATGCCCCAGGCCATAGCGGCGCAAGAAGCGATGATCGCAAACCAGCCACGAGCACACCTCCTGACCCTGCGGCACTGCAGCGATCATGGCCGACACATAGTCGTAATAGCCATGCGCTTCGTTGACGAAACGCTTGCCGTTGGCCAGCACGCCGATAACGCCCGGTTTGCCGCGCTCGATAATGTGCGGGAAGTGGCCGACGCTGCCGTCGCGATACGGCACCTGTGAAACCGGCGCCCAGGCCACTGGCGACTTCAGGTCGGTGGCAACCACGCCGCCGGCGGATTCACCCAGCCGCAGGCCATCGCCAGAACACCCCTTGGGCGGCAGCGCCAGGTTGTCGTGGCCGCTGGCATCGCGCGGGAACAGTTGCTGGCGCCGGGCGTTGTCATTGGGGAAACCACCTGCCGCCAGCACCACGGCCTTGGCGCGGATCAGTTGCTCGCCCTGTGGCGTAGCGACCCACGCCCCGCGCACCTGGCCACCCTCGATAAGCAGGCGTTTGGCCGGCGCCGACGCTTGCAGGTGTACACCCAGGTCCTGTGCGGATTTAGCCAGGCGCGCCACCAGCGCCACACCGTTGACCAGGTGCATGGCCCGACCATGGCGGGCCAGGTGGTACAGGTGGCGGCCAAAGCGCTTGCACACGTGCAGCAGGGCCTTGGGCGAGCGGGTCATGTTGAGGAAGGCGGCAAGGTCGGCACCGGCCATGATCGGCATGCCCATGAACGAGGTTTCGCGCATGGTCTTGCGCAAGCGTGGCAGCAGGGCGCCAACCTCGCGGGCATCGTAGGGCGCAGCGATCACCTGGTGGCCGCCAAGGGCTGCCCCCGGCGTATCGCCATGCATGTCCGGGATGCCGTTGCCGTCGGCAAACTGCAACGCCGTGTACTTCTCGAAAAACGCCACCATGTGCGGGCACGCCTCGAGGAAGGCATCGACGCGCTCGGCATTGTAGTTTGCCCCCAGCTCATGGCGCAGATAAGTCCGCGGTTGCTCGATGTCTTCCTCGATGCCGGCCCTGCGCGCCAGCGGGTTGCGTGGCACCCAGGCCCAGCCGCCGGACCAGGCGGTGGCACCGCCAAACACCGGTTCTTTCTCCGCCACGATCACCTTCTGCCCATGCCAGGCAGCCGTGACGGCCGCCGCCAGCCCGGCGGCGCCAGAACCTATGACCAGTACATCGCATGCGGTTTCGAGAGGAGCGGAAGACATTGCGGGTTTCCTGTGTTTTTATTGGAACAATGTTCCACATTTTTATCGGCAGCGGGTGGTCCTGCAAGGTCAGGTCGGGCATGTCAGGCAAGAACTGGGCGATCATCGGACATTCGAGGTGGCCCGAGCTGCGCTGGCTGGAGACGATGTGGAATCATCTTCTAGAATCCGCAAAAAAATCAGGGACCTGTGACATGGCTGGTAGTCAGATCGAACGCGCCTTCAGTCTTGTAGAAAGCCTTACCGGTGAACCCCAAGGGCTGCCGTTACAAACCCTGGCCGAGCGCCTGGACATTCCCAAAAGCGCTGCCCACCGCATGCTCACTGAGCTGGTGCGGCTGGGCTACGTGCGCCAGAACCGGGAAAGCAGCCGCTATCAGCTGTCGGCCAAGCTGGTAGCGCTGGGCTTTCGTTACCTCGCCAGCAGCGGTGCCGACATCATCCAGCCGATTCTTGACCGCCTGGCCCAGGACAGCGGCGAACTCGTGCGCCTTGGGGTGATCGACGGTGCCCGGCAAACCTGGATCGCCAAGTCCCAGGGGGCGCGCTCCGGGCTGCGCTATGACCCGGATATGGGGCGCGACGCGCCGCTGTTCTATACCGCCTCCGGGCATGCCTGGCTGGCCAGCCTGGACGATGAGCAGGCGCTGCAGATGGTGTTGCGCCAGGGTATTGCCGACCCCGACCAGTTCGGCCCCAACGCGCCACGCTCCACCGACGAGCTGCTCGCCTACCTGCACCGCGCCCGCGAGCGTGGTTATGCCTGGGTCGAGGAAACCTCCGCCATCGGCACCTCAGCCCTGGCCGCAGTGGTGCGCCGGCCGCAAAGTGACGAGGTGATCGGCGTGCTGAGCATCGCCGGGCCCAGCGCGCGGCTGGCACAGAGCCGCCTTACAGCGCTGGCACCGCTATTGCTGGCGGCGGCAGAAGAGCTGTCGGCGGCCAGTCCCGCCAGCGAGCTGTTTGCCTGAGGGGATATTCCGGTCGATTACCGCACAGTCTGTTGCGCCTGTTCTTCTGAAAAGCTGAACTTGGTTCTAAATTGTCGAGTGTAAATTGTGGAACCAGGTTTCAGAATTTCATGACAACAATGACAAGAGGACAGGCTGTTGAACCCACCCCTTCGTATTGCCTTGATTGGCGCCGGCATCATGGGCCGGCAGCATTACCAGCATTTGCGCAATGTGCCGCAAGCCCAACTGTGTGCCGTGGCCGACCCCGGCCCGCAGGCCGAGGCCTTCGCTGCCGAGTGCGGCGTGCCTTGCTTTGCCGACCACCGGCAAATGCTGGAGCAGGTGCGCCCCGAGGCAGTGATCGTCGCCAATCCCAACAACCTGCATGTCGCCACCGCCCTGGATTGTGTCGAGGCCGGGGTGCCGGTGCTGCTGGAAAAACCGGTGGGCGTGCACCTGGATGAAGTGCGTGCACTGGTGGAAGCCTCACGCCGCCGAGGTGTGCCGGTGCTTGTAGGGCACCATCGCCGACACAATCCGCTGATCGCCAAGGCGCACCAGGTGATCAACGAAGGCAAACTGGGCCGTTTGATCAACGTCACCGCGCTGTGGCAGCTGCAAAAGCCCGACAACTATTTCGAAACGCCCTGGCGCCGCGAGCCAGGGGCCGGTTTCTTGCTGACCAACCTGATCCACGACCTTGACCTGTTGCGTTACCTGTGCGGCGAGGTGGTGCAGGTGCAGGCCTTCACCCGCAACGATGTCCGCGGTTTTGCCAACGAAGACAGCGCCGCGGTGCTGCTGCAGTTTGCCAACGGTGCCCTGGGCAGCCTGACCGGGTCCGACGCGGTGGCTGCACCGTGGAGCTGGGAGCTGGACGCTGGCGAAAGCCCCGTGTACCCGCGCCAGGACGGCCAGCCGTGCTATCTGCTGGCCGGCACCCAAGGAGCACTGAGCATTCCCCAGCTAAAGCGCTGGCATTACGCCGAGGCAGGCTCGGGCTGGCATACGCCCCTGTTGCAAAGCTCGGAAAGCATCCCCGCCGGCGAGGCATTGACCCTGCAACTGCAGCATTTTGTGCGGGTTGCCCGGGGTGAACAGGCTCCGCTGATCGACGCTGCCGACGGGGGGCGCACACTGGCGCTGATCGAAGCGATAAGGCAGGCAGCCCAGAGCGGTCGGGCTTGCGCGCCCGCGCACATTGGCTGATGCAACCTTACTATTGCTGGTGATGATTAATGACTGATCGAATTTTTTCCCTCGCGGCCCTGACGGTGCTCGAGCTGTCTCCACCGGACATGGTCGAGGCCGCCGCCCGAGCGGGCTACAGCCATGTCGGCCTACGGCTGGTGCCAGCCACCGAACAGGAGCGGCATTTCCCGTTGGTTGCCGATGCCGAACTGCGTCGGCAAACCCAGGCGCGCTTGCGCGACACGGGCATCAAGGTGCTCGACCTGGAGATCCTGCGTCTTGAGCCGGCAACCTGTGTGGCCGATTTCGAAGCGATCCTGGCGGTGGGCGCCGAGTTGGGTGGCACTGAATTGCTGGTAGCGGGCAACGACCCTGACGAAGCGCGCCTGACCGAACGCTTTGCCGCATTGTGCGAACTGGCGGCACGCTACGGCATTCACCCCCACCTGGAGTTCATGCCCTGGACCGACGTACGTGACCTGCGCCAGGCCATGCGGGTGGTGGCCAACGCCGACCGCGCCAATGGCTGCGTACTGGTGGATGCCTTCCACTTCAACCGCTCCGGGTCTTCGCTGGACGACCTGGCGCAGCTGAAGCCGCAGCGCATGCGCTATGCCCAACTGTGTGACGTTGCTGGCCCGGTACCGGCCGACATGGACGAGATACTGCGCCAGGCGCGTAACGAACGTCGCTTCCCGGGTGATGGCGATGCTGACCTGGTTGGCCTGTTACGCGCCTTGCCGCCGAGCATGCCGCTGAGCCTGGAAACCCCTACGCGGCAATTGCTGGAGCAGGGCATCAGCGGCGAACAGCGTGCGCGCATGGCGCTGGAGAAAGCCAAGGCGGTGCTGGCCGCAGTCTGATTGGGCGAACGTGGTGCATGGCACCGGCTACGTCACGTCCGTGGGGCAACCCGCTCACACACCGAACGTTGCAGTGGCGTTGTCCGCTTCTCAAAAATACCAGGCCAAAAAAAGGGCCCGCAAGGGCCCCGTAGAGGTAAGTGGTTAGCGCTCTCAGGCGCTCTCGACCTTGCGCGGTGCCATGAAATACATCCACACCAGCGCCAGGAAGTACATGGCGGGGATCATGGTAAACAGCACCGCATAGTTGTTGTTGGTAGCGGTCAGCACGCTGCCGACAATCTGCGTCATGAACATCCCGCCAATTGCCGCACACATGCTGCCGAAGCCGAATACGGTGCTCACCAGGTGCTTGGGTGTGTAGTCCATCACCAGGCTCCATATATTCGCCGTCCACGCCTGGTGCGCGCCCACCGCGATCGAGATGGCCGCCACCGCGACCCACAGCCCACTGGCGTTGGCGGCAAAGATGACGCTGAGCATGGTGCAGGCAAAGATCAGCATGGACACCAAGCGCGCTGTCGTAGCGCGCACGCCACGGCCAATCAGCCACGACGACAGGATGCCTCCCCCGATGCTGCCGAAGTCTGCCGTCAGCCAGATGATGATCAACGGGATCCCCATCTGGGTCACGTTGATGCCCAGGCTGTATTGCTGGTTCAGGAACGGCGGCAGCCAATACAGGTAGAACCAGAACACCGGCGCGGTAATCGCATAGGCCACTGCAAAAGCCCAGGTGCCACGCAGGCGCAGGATACGGCTGAACGGCACGCGGGTCGGCTCTGGCTCATCATCCTGCTGGATGTACTGCACCTCGCTCTGACGCACGCGGGGGTGGTCTTCAGGGTTGTAGTACTTCAGCACCCAAAACACGACCCACACCAGGCCCAGGCTGCCCATGGCGATGAACGCAGCCTGCCAGCCCCACACAGCCAGGATCAGCGGCAACAGCGCGGGGGTGACCATGGCACCAACGTTGGTACCGGCGTTGAACAGCCCCGTTGCAATTGCCCGCTCACCTGCCGGGAACCACAGGCGCACGGTCTTGACGCAGGCCGGGTAGTTGGCGGCCTCAGTCAGGCCGAGGATGAAGCGGCAGACCATGAAACCTGCCGCCGAGGTGGCCAGGCCGTGGGCACCCGTGGCCAGGCTCCACAGCAATACAGCGAAGAAGAAGGCCCGTTTGACCCCGACTTTGTCGATCAGCCGGCCTTGCAGCAGAAAGCCGATGGCGTAGCCGACCTGGAACCAGAAATTGATGTTGGCGTAGTCCATCGCCGTCCAGCTCATTTCCTTGGCCAGCACGGGCTGCATGATGCCAAGGGCGGCTCGGTCGATGTAGTTCAGGGTGGTGGCGAAGAACACCAGGGCGAGCATGCCCCAACGGGTCTTGCCGACGCCGAAGGCGCCGCGAAGCTTGTCGCCGATCGAACCCTGGGACATCCGGGGCGCGGCGGGGGGGATCTTGGAGTGGTTCATAGACTGCTCGTTTCTTGAAATTGTATTCAGCTGCGGTGCTACGGGTACGTGACTTTTTCCCAGGCAGGGGGCACGCAAGGCCGGTGCATGGTGAGCAGTGAAGACAGCAGCGTCAATTCAAGAGACGGGCTACTGTTCGGTTATCGAACGGTTGCGTTGGCCGGCGGGCGCGGCAGGTATTCACGTCACTGAAGGGTAGAAGGCTTTGGCCCTGGTTGCCTGATGGGTGCAGGTCAGGAGGGTGAGGGCAGGCTGTGATAGTTGTGCCGCACAGGGTATGGGATGCCTACAAGCCAGGTTTGTGTGAGTACAGAGACCATGCAGTTGCCCAGCTCTCGACTTCGGCGCGGCCGTACTGCTGAATCCAGGACCGCACGGTTTTATGCAGGGTGCTTTTTGCTTCCACTTTCTCCCCTGTGTAAGGGTTTATATAGTATTTGCTTTGCCGAGCCCTGTAACGTGGGGGCGGTGCGACAGGGCGGCATTGTTGATAGACATCCTCATCATTGCTCATGTGTTCGCTCTCGATGATCGCCAGTACATTCGACAGATTGAATTGATATTCGGCCAGCAGGTTGTGCAGCTTGCTTTAAAACTCGAATTCGCGGATGAGGCGAGGGTCGATTTTAATGAAGGAAAGCTCGTTTTTTTTTGCCGCTAGTAGTCGCTCGAGGGCGCGAAACTCTGCGAGTCGGGACATGGCTTATCTCCATCGGGTGATGGGCTTAGTGTTAGTGGTTGTTGAGCGTGAATGCAAGCGGTGAAATAATTTGATGGATTTTTCTTGGTGGCTCACGATGCTTTTTAAAGCGTGGAATTGTTTGGTGCCAGGTGCTCTGTGTAAGAATATTCCCACACTTTTGGCATTAATGATGTCACTGGTGTCGCGTGCCTGTGAGCGCTTGCCCGCTATTTGACGGGACGCCCCATAACTGTTGACTCACAGGCTGCGTCATCAAAGGAGTGGTTTCGTATGAACTCTGACGTTTAATCGCCTTTGGCTCAGAGGTCGGTAGTTGCTTCAATCAATGAGCCAACCCGGGTCCCCCTCGATCAAAGTCCCTCCATGGCTGGTAGTGTCACCCAGCCTTGCTGCGGGTTGGCCCTCGATAATCGTGCAGGCAGCGCCGGTTTCGATAATGGCACCACAATTGATGCGATCGCCCACGCGTGCGACGGCCTTGCCATCTACTAATGTTGCACTTGCGCCGGTTTCCACAGTGCCTTCGCCATGGAGCGGGCAGCTATGACGATGGCCTACCAGTACGATGGGTTTCATTTGCGCTTCCTTTTGTCGGGTTGAACGGGGGCTTCCTCAAAGGCAGCGGGTGGCGGTGGCGCTGCTTGGACATTGAACAGGCGGCAGATGCCATACCAGCAGAGGGCAACGGAGAGGTTGTAGGGAAACAGCACAGCCCAGAACGGCAATTGCCAGTTCTTTTTGCCCTGCATTTCACCGGGCTCGCCGGTTCGCCAGGGAGCGTAGTGGCGCCAGGCTTCTGCCGGGGTCAGGCAGATGGCGTGGAGTGGCTTGTGCCACCAGTTGGGTTCACCGGGCGGAGGAAGTTTGTCCGGGCCGTGGTCCATGAAGTGGCGGAGGTATTCCCATACCTCGGCGACATGCTTGACGCCCGGTTCGGTGGGTTCGTTGCTGTCGACCCAGAGGCAGTCCTTTTGATGCAGGCTGCCGTCTTCGCGGCGGGGGGCGAAGGCGAGGGCATAGCTGGTGCTGAATGATGAGCCGCCGTACTCGGTGCGTTTGAAGATGCCACCTCCGGTGTTGGCCCATTCGAATATTAGTACCTTGCTCAGACGTTGGTAATAGATTTTTTGGGTCGCCCGATTGAAGCAGAAAATTGATAAGCGTTTTATGAAATATATTCGATAGGCTAAGAATGGGAGGAAGATGAAAGGTGCAATTAGTGTAAGGAGGATAAAGGTATAACTAAAAGTGTAGGGGTTCCAGGCTTCACTGGTTAGTAAGTAAGGGTAGGTGAAGATAACGAGTGCAATGGTCATTGCACAGTACAGCTTTCCCATAAAGACTGAGTCTGTTACCCAGGGGTTTTTCAGGCATAAGGTGGTTTTTGACAGGCTTGATAGTTGCCCGCCAATAGCGGGCTTATGCCCTGAACTTGAGCCTGAATTGAATATCCAGATGGTTGCCATGATCAGCGCTCCAGACGAAAAATTGACAGGATCTCATTATCTTCGCCCAGGCCTTGATTGGCGTTGTAGGTTAGATGAAGTGAGACATGATTTTGGTTAGCTAGGGTGTTTTCGAAATGTAGAACTAAGCCAGCACCTACGAGGTGGCCGGTCGGGCTGATTGGAAAAACGTCAATTCCGTGATCGTCACGGACGGAGCTCAAACTTCCTGACCATTCACTTACGCCTAACCTGAACGCAGGCAACAGCACTGTGAATTCTACGGTTGGTTGGGATGTGACTACTTCGTTATGTGTGATAGCTGTCCAGTCTGGTGGCGACCAGTGGTTATTCTGATGCCATCGGGTGTCGGCTTTAGTTATGCCGAGGGATAGGGCCTGCTCGGCCGATAGTAGCTTGGGTCCGTAATGTTCATTGTGCCAAGCCTTAATTTCTGTTTGCAGTGAGGTGAAGTAGGGTAGTTTTTTCTCATAGTCCAAGGTAATGCCAGGGCGCACTTCTCCATCATTTTTGCGATTTCCGAAAATACTACGTGCTGCCCAAAGTTCAATTGGCCTGTGAAGACGCTCATGTGCCTTGGCGTGTAGGTAGAGGCCTCCTGCAATGATGGCTACTCCTGCGAGGACAAGGGCTGCTGCGGCCCATCCGGCAAAGGGCACAATCGATGTCACGCCCGCAACTGCAAGTCCTGCTTCAAGGACGACAGCGGAACTGACAGCCATGGTGAAACCACCAGTCAACGTGTAACCGGCAGCCGCTTGATTGCCGTTCGCTCTCTGGCGCCTTGTTTTGGAGATATCAGAAAGCAAGCTAAATGCTATTGCCGGGTAACCGGCTAACCGCGCAAACAGATTGCTACTCAAAAACTTGATAATCCCATTGGCAAAGGCCATGCCCGGCGCTGTGGCACTTAATATCAGCATGACGGCCTTTTGCGTTGCCCGTACGCTGACCAACGTTGCCGCCGCTGCACCAAGCACCCTCTCGCCCAAAGGGCCTTTCATGAACACGTAGACATAGCCCGGTCGCAAAGCGCGGAGGGTGTAGGCCGAGTGCTGCAGTGGAGTGAAGCCTTGTTCCAGGTTGAAGCCTGCATCGGCATAGCGGCAGGCGGGGACGTCGGCGGTGCGGGGCACGATGGCGTAGCGCACTGGCAGGATGGGTATACGAGCACTGCAAGCTGGGCCGGAGGTGGCGCGGCTGACGGAGGCGTCGCTCATGTACGCTTCCTTTGGGTTGAATGCGCTGGTGCCTCCTCAAATGCTTCGGGAGGCGGTGGCGCTGCTCGGACGTTGAACAGGCGGCAGATGCCATACCAGCAGAGGGCGACGGAGAGGTTGTAGGGGAACAGCACAGCCCAGAACGGCAATTGCCAGTTCTTTTTGCCCTGCATTTCACCGGGCTCACCGGTTCGCCAGGGGGCGTAGTGGCGCCAGGCTTCTGCCGGGGTCAGGCAGATGGCGTGGAGTGGCTTGTGCCACCAGTTGGGTTCACCGGGCGGGGGGAGTTTGTCCGGGCCGTGGTCCATGAAGTGGCGGAGGTATTCCCACACTTCGGCGACATGCTTGACGCCGGGTTCGGTGGGTTCGTTGCTGTCGACCCAGAGGCAGTCCTTTTGATGCAGGCTGCCGTCTTCCCGGCGGGGGGCGAAGGCGAGGGCATAGCTGGTGCTGAATGATGAGCCGCCGTATTCGGTGCGCTTGAAGATGCCACCTCCGGTGTTGGCCCATTCGAATACGAGTACTTTGCTCAAACGTTGGTAGTAGATTTTTTGGGTTGAACGATTGAAGCAGAAACTTGATAAGCGTTTTATGAAATATATTCGATAAATAAGGAAAGGAAGGAAGGTGAAGGGGGCGAGTGTGAAGCCGGACATTAATATGGGGTTGGAATTAAAGTAGCCCAAGAATTCTCCATCAAATAGATTTGGGTATAAGCCGATTATTAATGATAGGGTCATTGTGCAGTACAGTTTCCCCATGAATACAGAATCTGATACCCAAGGATTTCGCAGGCATAAAGTATTTTTTGATAAGTTTGATACTTGCCCGTCAATAGCGGGCTTATGCCCTGAAGCTGACGTTGAATTGAATATCCAGATGGTTGCCATGATCAGCGCTCCAGACGAAAAATTGACAGGGTCTCATTGTCTTCGTCCAGGCCTTGATTGGCGCTGTAAGCTAGATGCAGTGAGATATGTTTTTGGTTGGTAAGCGTGTTCTCGAAATGCAGAACCAGGCCAGCACCTACGAGGTGGCCGGTCGGGGCAATTGGGAATACGTCCATTCCTTGGTCATCATGGAGGGAGCTCAAGCTTCCTGACCATTCGCTTACGCCTAACCTGAAGCCAGGTAGCAGGACTGTGAACTCAACGGTTGGTTGAAATGTGCCTACTTCGTTATGTGTGATAGCTGTCCAGTTTGGCGGAGACCAGTGATTGTTTTGATTCCATCTTGTATCGACTTTGGTTATGCCGAGTGTGAGAGCTTGCTCAGCTGAAATTAGCTTTGGTCCAAAATGCTCATCATGCCAAGCTTTGATTTCTGCATGCAGCGATGGGAATGCAGGCAGTTTTTTTTCATAGTCCAAGATGATTTCAGTGCGGATTTCTCCATCGTTAATACGATTGCCGAAGATACTACGTGCTGCCCACAGTTCTATTGGGCTGTGAAGGCGCTCATGTGCCTTGGCGTGTAGGTAGAGGCCTCCTGCAATGATGGCTACTCCTACGAGAACAAGGGCAGCGGCGGCCCATCCAGCGAAGGGAACAACGGATGTCACGCCCGCAACTGCAAGTCCTGCTTCAAGGATAACAACAGAGCCAGTGGCCATCGTTACCCCGCCGGCCAAGGTGTATCCGCCTGCAGTTGAATTACCATTTTTGAGTTGGCGGACTCCCTTAAATAGGTCAGAAAATAGGCTAAATGCTATTGCCGGATATCCGGCTAACCGCGCAAACAAATTGCTACTCAAAAACTTGATAACCCCATTGCCAAAGGCCATGCCCGGCGCTGTGGCACTTAATCTCAGCATGACGGCCTTTTGCGTCGCCCGCACGCTGACCAATGTCGCTGCCGCTGCACCAATCACCCCGAAAACAGATGAAGCGAACCCCAGGGTGTATTCAGGTGCATCGCTCTTCTGCAGGCTGTTGTAGGCCGTCTTGAGCGATAAGATGTTGAACCACAGCATCCCCGCGTTTAAACCACCACCACCGCCCGAGGTGAGTAACCCAAGGAAGTTGGGTTTCGCACGCGCAGTGGTGGTCAGCTCGATGGACACCGTGCGGCTTCCTGATATGCGCAACGCTTTCATCTCTTCAACCTGCGCCATACCGCTCTTCAAATACCGCTGCACCTCCTGGCTAAAGGGGTTTTCCGTAATGGCCTGCTCGGTGATTCGATAGCGTGCCGCCAACAACCCCAGCGCTTTCTCGGCATTGGCCTCACGCGCTGCCAACTGCACCTGCTGCCGCAGGCCATGGCTGGCATCCCAGCGGGTCTGGCCACGCAGGCGCTTGAGCACCACGGTATTGACCGACTGGGCGGTGAGGTCGGTGATGTCCGCCATGGCCGGGAAGCGCCCCGCCAATCCCTCGATCACGTTGTCGCTGGCGCCGAACAAGGTGCCGATGGCGTCGGCTTTGTCCTTGAACGGGTTGAACGGCGCCAAGGCGGTGTAAAGCGGGCTGTCGTGCTGGTCCAGCCATTGCTCCAGGCGTTTGAAGCGTCGGTCATGCTCTTCGGTGCCGGGTGTCGGCTGGCCCATTGGGTGAATCAGCAGCGCCAGTGAGATTTCCAGACCGCGGGCGGAGGTGCGTTCGTTGCGGTCGTAACAGGCCAGTGCCGCAGCGAGGCTGTAGGGGTTATCGATGTGTTGGGATTCGGCCGTCGCCAGCCAGGCGTCATGATCGTTGCTGGCTTGCAAGGCCAGGTTGCGCAGGGCGGCAATGCGTCGTTCCAGCGCGTCGCGTTCGGCGAGGAAACGCCGGTATTTGTCGACATCGAGACGCTGTGCCAGGCGCGCGCCATTGGGGGAGTAATCTTCATGGGTGAGGGCCTGGAAGTGTGCCTCGGCCGGCGACAGGGCGGGGCCCCGGCGTGACGTGCCAAGCCTGAACGCGGCCAGTTCTGGTGAGGGGGCATCTGCCGGGTACAGGCTTTCCAGCGTCTTGTTCAGCAGCATGGCGACCAGGTTGCGATGGTGAAAGTCGCGGCTCTGCGGGCTGAGCTGTTCGGCATCCAGCCGGTAGCATGCCGGCACGCGCTCCTGCTCGGGAGGCTGAGCGGGTCTTGTGTGTTCCAGTTGCTCGGCCGGCATCAGGTCACGCAGTTGATGCTGGTAGGCCGAGACCGACAGGCTCAGGTCCAGGGCCATGCCTTCGGCGTCGGCGAGCGCCACCACCACTGGCACTTTCGGCTGGGTCCAGGGGTAGTGGCGGGCGATGGCATTGAGGTTGCCGATGGGCAATGTTTCGGTGACCGGGTCGCTGCTCCAGGTCAGCGGCATGCGCCGCTCGGTTGGCTTGAAGTCTTCGACCCAGGTTTGCAGGGCACTCACTGGCAACACATGGGGCTGGGTGGACGGCACCTGGTTGCCGCTCACCAGCTCGGCCATGTCCAGCTGGCGCATGTGCCGTTTGCGCAGGGCTGGCGAACCGGTGATACGGGCGGTGATGGCGTTGGTCCACAGGTGCGGGCTGTAGCCGATCCATACTTCCTTGGCGGAGTCCTGGCAGGTGTCGGCCCACACCCAGCCGGTGCTCTGGCCGGAGAGGTAGCGGCCACGCTGGTGATAGTCCTCCAGCCCTTGGTAGCGCAGCTCCTTGTAGAGGCCCACGCCGACGTGCTCATGAATGACCAGCTTTTCGCCCTGAGGGCCTTTCATGAACACGTAGACATAGCCCGGGCGCAAAGCGCGGAGGGTATAGGCCGAGTGCTGCAGCGTGGGGAAGCCTTGTTCCAGGTTGAAGCCTGCATCGGCATAGCGGCAGGCGGGCGTGTCGCCGGTGCGTGGCACGATGGCGTAGCGCACTGGCAGGATGGGTATACGTGCGCTGCAGGCTGGACCGGAGGTGGCGCTGCTGACGGAGGCATTGGTCATGCGAGCTCCTTGCTCAGAGAGACAGTCTTTTCGAACCAGAGACGCACTGCGGCAAGTTTCAGTACTGACAAGACTGAAATAGCGTTATTCATACTGTGCTGGATTTAAGCCCCAGATCTATGCTGTAAGAAGTTTCCTACTTACTTACTGAGATGAACGGGTGGCCTAGTACCTGGAACTCAAGTGAAAGACAATGCCTCGAACGCTGCTTTTTGGTCGAGTTTGAAAGTGTAAGATTTTATTTGAATATATATTGTATTTGCGCAGCTTTGTGTGAAAAGTTGCAGTGTGTTTGTAGGAAGTTTCTTGCAGTAAGTTTTTATATGTTCAGTTCTTGCACTTGGCCAGCACTACCTGGCAAGTCCTGGGCGTGCCTCCCGAGCGGCTGGCATAACGCACGCAGTTGTTCAGCGATTTCTGTTGCGCAATGCTCAATGTATTGCCCCAGGCCAGGCCGCCTTCACCGATAGTGGGGACGGCCTTGGCGAAGCAGTTGGAGCCCACTGCAGGCGTGGCGTAGCGTGCCTGGCTGGCTTTGCTGGAGCAACCAGCGGTAAATGCCAGGCTGAGGCAGAGCAGGGTAGCCAGTGCCCAGGACGCATGTGGTCTGCTCATGTATTCCCCTTCTGCACTTGGCAGCAAATGCCTTGCAGGATATTTCATTACAGCGAAGCGGTGAACTATCTCGGCGTCAAGAGGCTCCTTTGCTAAGCGCACCCTGCGCTTACCTGATGGCGCAAGACCATCAGCCCTGGGTCACTGAATGAAAAGGAGGCACCGTGACCGCATCAGATCAAACCCGCTACCGCTATACGCCCAGCCCGCTGCATGCCTTGCTGCTGGCAGGCAGTGTGCCGTTGTTCCTTGGCGCGCTGTTGAACGATCTCGCCTACTACAACAGCTACCAGATTCAGTGGAGCAACTTCGCTGCTTGGCTGATCGCCGGTGCCTTGGTGTTCTGTGGGCTGGCACTGTTGTTCGCGCTGGCCAACCTGATCCGCGCCGAGCGCAAGGGCGGGCGCGCTACGTTGTACTTCGTACTGCTGCTGGTGACCTGGGTGCTTGGGCTGATCAATGCCTTCGAGCATGCCAAGGACGCCTGGGCGGTGATGCCTTCTGGGCTGGTGTTGTCGGTAATCGTGACAGTGCTCGCGGTGGTGGCCGCCTGGATCGGTTTGAGCAACCTGCGCTCAGGAGGTGTGGCATGAAGCCTTTGCATGCGTTCAGCCTGTTGAGCGTGGCGCTATTGTTGGGTGCCTGTGGTGGCGACGGCGAGCCGACCCAGGCCCATGGCCCGGACCCGAAGCTGCCGGAGCCTCAGCGCGGCTTGCTGCCAGATATGAAGATTGCGCAGCCGGTTGCCTGGGGTGAGCTGAAACCGACAGTGCCGGAGGGCTTCAGTGTCACGGCCATTGCCACTGGCCTGAAAATCCCGCGTCAGAGCCTGGTGCTGCCCAATGGCGACATTCTGGTGGCTGAGGGTAGGGGGGGGAGCGCGGCCAAGCTCAAGCCCAAGGATGTGATCGCCAGCCAGATCAAGGCCAAGGGCAATACCCAGGTCAAGGGTGGCAACCGCCTGACCTTGCTGCGCGATGCTGACGGCGATGGCAACTACGAGGTACAGGCCGTGTTTGCGGAAAACCTCAACGCACCGTATGGCCTGGCCTATGCCAACGGCAAGCTGTATGTAGCCAACCAGGATGCGCTGGTACGCTTTGACTACAAGGAAGGCCAGACCCAGGCCGACGGCCCGCCAACCAAGGTCACCGACCTGCCGGCCGAGATCAACCACCATTGGACCAAGGCGCTGACAATCAGCCCGGATGGCCGCTTCTTGTATGTGGGTATCGGCTCGAACAGCAATATCACCGAGCGCGGCCTGGAGGTGGAGATCGATCGGGCCATGGTCTGGCAGGTCGATGCCGAGACCGGGGCGCACCGACCCTATGCCACCGGCTTGCGTAACCCGACGGCATTGACCATTCAGCCGCAGACCGGGCAGTTGTGGACGGTGGTCAACGAGCGGGATGAGTTGGGCCCTGACCTGGTGCCCGACTACCTTACCTCGGTGCGTGAGGGTGGCTTCTATGGTTGGCCTTACAGCTACTGGGGGCAGCATGTGGATGAGCGGGTGCGGCCGCAGAACCCGGACAAGGTGGCGGCGGCGATCAAGCCGGACTACAGCCTGGGTTCGCATGTGGCTGCACTGGGTGTGGACTTCTCGACCCCGGCAATGGGCGAGCGCTTTGCAGACGGTGTGTTCGTGGGCGAGCACGGCAGCTGGAACCGGCCCAAACCGGTGGGTTACAAGGTGATTTTCGTGCCGTTCAGCAATGGCAAGCCTGCAGGGGAACCGATCGACTTCGCCACGGGCTTTCGCGGTGAGGATGGCAAGACCCGGGGGCGACCGGTTGGGGTGACGGTGGACCCGCGTGGGGCGTTGATCATTGCCGATGACCTGGCGAATACGGTGTGGCGGGTGACGCGTAATCGCTGAATGCTATCGGGGCAAATCGGCAAAGCTTGCTGGCGATGGGCCGCAGAGCGGCCCAATTGCTGACTGGCAAGCATTGCACACGGGTCAGAAGCGGTAGTTGAAGCTGGCTTCCAGCGTGCGCGGTGCCCCTGGGGTGATCAGGTCGACCGAGCCATGTGCCGAGGCATAGTAGTCACGGTCAAACACGTTCTTCAGGCGCAGCGCGGCATCCCACTGCGGCACGCTGTACAGCAGCGCGGCGTCGAAGGTGGTATAGCCCGGCATCACCACCACATTGTCGAGCGCTGTGTAGCGTTCGTCGACGTAGTTGGCGCCGGCGGCCACACGCCACTCCGGTGTCAGGGTACGTACCAGCCAGACGTTGGCGCTGTTGCGCGGCGTCAGGGTAGGGGTCTGGCCTTCGTTCGCGACGCCATTGGTCTTGCTGTTGGACTTGGTGATTTCGGCGTCCAGGTAAGCGTAACCGGCATAGATCTGCCACTTGTCGGTGAGATCCCCGCTGATGGTGGCTTCGAAGCCATCGGTACGCTGTTCGCCAGCCAATACGGTCAGGTTGGGGTTGGCCGGGTCGGCAGTCTTCATGTTGGTGCGTTCAAGGCGGAACACTGCGGCGGTCAGTGACAGGCGGCTGTCGAGCAGGTCCCATTTGGCGCCGATTTCATAGTTGGTGGTTTCTTCCGGCTCCAGGTGCTGGTTGCTCGGGCTCACCGCGAACACTTCGCCTGAAGGCTGGTAGCTGCGGCTGACCGACACGTAGTAGGACTGGAATGCGTCTGGCTGGTAGACCAGGCCGGCACGCGGGCTCCAGGTCTTGTCGGTACGATCGAGGTCGATGCTCTGCACGCGGTCGTCGTCGTACTCCTGGCCAAAGATGTCATAACGCACACCGACCAACGCCTTCCAGTGCGCGTTCAGCTCGATCATGTCCTGCACGTACAGACCGGTGGTCTGCTGGAAGTTGGTGCCCTTGGAAGACAGGTTGGCGGCATGGTCCGGTACCGGCACCAAGGCATCGCGGTAAACCGGTACCTGGGCCACGTTGGTCTGGCTCAGCACGCGCTGGTACTTGTCCTGAAAGCCTGCTTCCACGCCATACAGCAGGTTGTGCTGCATGCCGGCCAGTTGCGCCTGTTGCTTGAGCTCCGTCTGGTTGAACACACCGTACTCATCGCGAGCGACGTTGCCGCGGTTGAGCTTGATCAGCAGTTCACCATCAGGCGCGGTGACGAAGCGCGTCGGGCTGCTGTCGGCCAAGGTGTTGTTGCGGTCCAGGTCGTAGCGGTAGTAACGGCTGGTGTTGGTCAGGGTGAAGTTGTCGTTGATGCGGTAGTCCAGGCTGGCTGTAAGCGAGAACACCTCGCTGCGGGCGTAATCCTGGTCAGCATCGCCAGAGCCGAAGCGTTTGTCGCGGTCCACGTCCACCGGGCGGTTGCCCAGGGCCGGGATGCCGAAGTCGATCAGGCGCTTGTCGTACAGGTAGGTGGCGCCCAGGTTCAGTTCCAGGTCGTCCGAGAGACGGAAGTAGGCCGACGGTGCGATGGCCTTGCGGTCGATGTAGCCATCATCGCGGAAGGTGTCGCTGTCTTCGAAGGCACCCGTTACGCGGTAGGCCTGGTTGCTTTGCGGGTCGGCCCAGCCGGTGTCGAACTGGGTTCGGCGTTTGCCTTCGCTGTCGAAGTTCATGCCGACTTCGCGCTTGGGCGTGAAGCTTGGTTTCTTGCTGATGCTGTTGATCAGCCCGCCCGAGGAGCCACGGCCATACAGCACCGCGGCCGGGCCCTTGATCACCTCGACGCGCTCGATGTTGGACAGGTCGCGGAAGTACAAGGCGTCGTCACGCACGCCGTCGATGTACATGTCGCCAATGGCGCTGAAGCCACGGATGGTCACCTGGTCGCGCTGGCCGTCACCGTTTGACAGGCCGATGCCGGGCACGTTCTTGAGCACGTCTTCCATGGACTGTGCGCCCTGGTCCTTGATCACGCTTTCGGGAACGACGTTGACGGTTTGCGGGATATCGCGCAGCGGTGCGTCGATCTTCATGGCGGTGCGGCTTTCACTGGCCTTGTAGCTTTGCTGCTCATAGACGCCGGTGACGGCGGTGGCGGGCAGGGCGAGGCTACTTTGCGTATCGGTTTGGGCGGCAGCGTGTACAGCAGGCACAACGAGCAGGCCCAGCATGGAAATGGATGCTGGGGCAACAGACCTTTTTGCCATTACAGGCGACTCTTTGTTGTTATCGGGAGTCAAGAATAGTAATGATTTGCAAATGTAAAGCAAGTGTAAAGAATTCGTATTAGCTGTAACAGTGGTTCGGCGCCGAAATGCGTCGCGCACCGAGAGGGCCGGCAAGGTGGCAGGTAATGGCTATGCTTGATAGCGCGTGAGCCTTTCACGCGCCTATTCGGACTTGATCACAGGGAAGCACGCCTATGAACCCCATTCTTACTCTCGCTCGTGCTGTAGCCCTTGCCACGCTGGCCTCTGCTGCCAGCTTCACGGTACAGGCTGCCGGCATCCCCATCGGGAGCGAGGCGCTGGAAAGCCATGTCACCACACAGGTAACGGCTATCGACCTGGCCACCCGCCAGGTCACGGTGAAAGGCCCTGACGATAAGAAGGATGTGACGTTCCAGCTGACCGAAAAGGCCAAGGCGCTGCCCAACCTGAAAGTCGGTGACCAAGTCGACATCTACGTGACACGCGCCGTGGCCTATGTGCTCAATCCGGACGTGGGTGGGGCGCCGAAAGCGACTGAAGAGTCCGGTACCATCCGTGCAACCGAGCAAAACCCCAACCCGGGCGGCGAGGCGTTCCGCCAGGTCAAGGTTACCTCTCAGATCAAGAAGATCGACCTCAACACGCATGAGGTGAGCTTGTTGCCGCCGGAGGGCAAGCTGCAGGTGGTCAAGGTCGAGAATCCAGACCTGCAGAAACGGATGAAGAACCTCAAGGTTGGCCAGACGGTCGACGCGATCTACACCGAAGTGCTGCGCGTCGAAACCTCGCGCTGACCTCAGCCGTTGCCGACCTCGGTTACTCGCCTACGATCGGCCATTTGCGGTCCGGGCAGCCCGGTGCCTGGGAGCGGGCCTCAGTGGCCCGCGGCTTCGATCAAAGCCTGGGGTTCGGCACGCTCGGAGTAGTCGACATTGACGAAGGCATGGCGAATGCGGCCATCCTGGCCGATGACGAAAGCGCTGGCCATCGGCAGGCTGAGGTCGTCGCATTCGTTCAGTGCCTTGAGGTCGGCGCCAAGTGCTCGGTATACCGCCTCCAGTTCTGGCTCCAGCTCGAAGACGATGCCGTACTGGCGCGCCAGCTGGTTGCCCGGATCGCTCAGCAGTTGGTAGCGCACGCCCAGGGATTCGCGGGTTTTCAGGGTGGCAGCGCGGCTCTGGGCGGAGACGGCGACCAGCGTGGCACCGCTGGCGGCCAGATCGCCTGCCATCTGCTGGTATTCGCTGAGCACTACATTGCAGAACGGGCACCACAGGCCGCGGTAAAACACCAGTACCAGCGGGCCGCGTGCCAGCAGGGCCCGCAGGTCCACGGCCTTGCCATCGGCATCCTCCAGCACGGCCAGCGGGGCGTTGTCGCCGGATTTGAGCACGTGGTCCTCAGGATGCCTTGCGATCAGGGCTTGCAGCGAGGCGCCAAATTTTTCCAGCACCTCGGTGGGCAGTTGGGTCATCTGCTCTTTGACGGCGTCGAGTTTTTCCTTGAGTGACATGCTTGTTTCCTTGTGATGGTTCACTGGGGCAGGCTTCGGGTAGCACGGGTTTGTATGCGCTGCGAGGCCTTGCAGGCCGGGGGATGGCGCTGAAACAGCTGAAGTACCCAGTCGGGACGGGTCTTGCTGGCATCATTGAGCCAATTGGCGACCGAGTCCTGGGCATATTTCTCGGCTTCGGCCAGCAGCGGTACCAGCAACGGCTCGGCCACTTCTGGATGTTGCTTGAGCGTGGCAATGTGCTCGCACCAAACGCCGCGCGGGCGCAGGATCTCGATGCAGAACCGACGCACCAGTGGGTCTGCATCGCCGGTATGGCGACCAAGTAGCGCCAGGGCGGCTTCAGGGTGCTGGGCCAGGCGCGGGCGCAGGGCAATCCAGGCCCATTCACGCACGCCGAAATGCTCATCGCGGGCGAAGCGAAACTGCGCCAGCAGGGCATCTTCCACAGGCTGCGAGCGTGCAAGGTACGCCTGGGCGAACGCCGCCCAGCTGCGCACGGTATCGGACGGGTGCGTACAGCATTGCTCGAACACCTGCTGGCGCAAAGGCTCGGGGGCCTGCTCCAGCCACTTGCCCAGCGCCAGGCCAATGGCCGCCACTTTTTTTGACAGGCCCAGTGCCTGGGCCTGGTCTGCACTGGCAGCGAGGTGCTCTACCAACGCTGCGGGCAGTTGGCCTGCCAAGGCGTTGACCAGGGCGGCTTGATCCACCGCCAGGCACTCGGCCAGGTTGCGGGTTGGGAGTTGGCCAAGGTCGATCAGGGACTTTCGGTCGTCGCTCATTGCTGAGGTTCCATGGCGGTGGCACGGTGCACTCGATGACCGGCCAGGAACGTGTGCAGCCTCGTTGATGTGCACATCCTCCAGTGGACGGCCCAGTGCCGAATCTTCGATGGGCGAAAGCTGAAACCCTCGATGGCCAGTGGCTGTCTGGCAAGGCGGCGGATGAACAGTCGCCGGTAAAGTGCCGCTGGCAGGCAGGCCTCGAGCCAAGGTTGGCGACGACTTGGCTGGTCGTGTTCGCTATGTACCCGGGGCTTCCTGCCAAGCCGGGCCAATACGCTCTGATTCTGCAACATTATCCACCTCCATGTGGTCTTGCGGGTGTGCCTTGGGTTCAGTGCTTGTCCGGTGGCAGTGCCAGGGCAGGACTGGCCGAGAGTGCCTGTAGCGTGATGGACAGGGCGTCGCGTTGCGTGTTGTCCAGTGACTGCATGATCGTGCCGATCCAGTCGGTGTGTTCGGCGAATACGGCGTCGAGTACCGCTATGCCTGCCGAGGTTAGGCTGATGCTCAGCTTGCGACGGTCATGGGCGTCCTTGCGGCGCTTGATAAAACCATCACCCTGCAGGCCGTCGAGCAGGCCGGTTACGGTGCCCGAGGTGATTGCCAGGCGCGTTGCCAGCTCCAGCGGTGCCAGGCGGCCGCCTGCGCCTTGCAAGGTCAGGAGGATTGCGAACCGCCCTTCCGACAGGTTATGGCGGGCCAACCGTGCGGCGCATACCCGGTTGATGGCCGCTGCAGCGGACAGGAGTTCGAAACACAGGCGCACGTTCTGTCTGGCGTCAGCGGGGGCCTCGGTCAGTGCATCGAGCATGATGTGATGCTTGTTCTCAAGCGTATTCATAAGGCGCAGTTTATCTTGGTGCCTTACTAAGTCAACAGCACAGATGTCTCAGGGTGAAGACAGCATGCGCACGCTGGACAAAAGGGATGTTTCACTATGCAGGGTACGAATAGTTCAAGTGCAGGATTTTGATTTCTATCAGTACTGCGGAATGCACCATCATGGTGGCCATCGATACCTTGGATGAGGACTGCCATGTTCAGTAAATCAATGCTTCTGCTGGCGCTTCCTGTGGCCATGGCGTTGCTTGCCGGTGCCGTGTTGCCGTTTCAGGCTGCCGGTAATGCTGCGGCAGGCCGGGCACTTGGGCACTGGCTGTGGGGGGCTTTCACATCGTTGACGGTAAGCATGCTGGTGGTAATCGCTGCCCTGCTGATTATCCGGGTGCCGGCGCCAGACATGGGAAAGGCCCTGCAGGGGCCTTGGTGGTTGTGGGTTGGTGGCGTGCTGGGGGCAATGTATGTAGCCGGCGCCGCAGCCCTCACCCCTAAACTTGGCGCAGCAGGGTTCCTGGTACTGGTGGTGGCAGGGCAGATCATCACGGCAGTGCTTGCCGACCACTATGGGGTGATGGGGTTGGGTGGCAAGCCGCTCAGTCTGGCCAGGGTGGCCGGCGTGGTGCTGATCCTGTGCGGAGTAATGCTGGTACAGGGCACTTGGGCGACAGCGTCACCGGCCCCTTCCACGGCAGCTGTGAAAGGGCAGGAAAACTGATCAGCGCCCTGGCTGGCTACAGGCCCATACGGTTTCGCGCAGCCAGCGGTGCCCGGGGTCACTGTCCTTGCGGTTGTGCCAGGCTTGCTGATAGTCGAAGGAGGGAATGGCCAGTGGCGGCGTGAACTGGCGCAGTGTCCTGTGCTGGCGCAACGACCCCACTGCGCGGCTGGCCACCGTCAGGATCAGGTCAGTGCCGGCCAGCACTTCAACCGCCGCACTCCAGTGTGGCAAGGCCAGGGCAATGCGGCGTTGCAGGCCCCGGGCGGCCAGCGCACGCTCGATCTCATCGAAAGCATCCGGACGCATGGCCATCAATACATGTGGGCGTGCCAGCCAGTCTTCCAAGGCCATGCCGCCGCTGGCAGGCAGGACCTGGCGATCGGCAACGCTGATGAAACGATCGGCAAACAGGGACTGGGCGGTGATGTTCTGAGGCAGTTCGGGGAACAGGCCCAGGGCCAGATCCAGTTCGCCATCGAGCAACTGCGCCAACATGGTTTCACGGCTGGCCTGGCTGATGGCCAGGTCCACTCCGGGCGCGACTTGGCGCAGGTGGCGCAGCAGGTGCGGCAGGATGATGCGCGAAGCGTAGTCGGACAGCGACAGCCGGAATCGGCGCTGGGCCCGGGCTGGGTCGAACAGCGGGGTGGCCAGCAGGCTGTCGAGATTGCTCAGTGCATCCTGTAGTGGCTGTGCCAGCGACTGGGCGCGGGCAGTGAGGACCATGCGGCCGCCTTGGCGTACCAGCAAAGGGTCGTCGAAGTGTTTGCGCAACTGCGCCAAGGCGTGGCTGACCGCTGGTTGGCTGCGGTGCAGACGCAAGGCTGCACGGGTCACGTGCTTTTCGCTGAGCAGGGCGTGCAGCGCGAGCAGCAGGTTGAGGTCGATCTTGCGCAGTTCATCCATTGGGTGAATGGCCTTGGTCAAGTCTGGCAATTCAGGTCAGCTTAACAAATGCTTGAGTCTTGCGTGTGCCTGCAAACTGCTGGCGGTAAAGGCCCTTTCGCAGCACTAGGCCTTTACTTAATGACTTTAAGTTTGATCTGTAATTTTCTGATAAATATAGAGTTATCTTTTTGCAGTCGCATGCTGAACACACTGCTCAAAGTAAGTCCGCCTTATCGCTGCTGGCTTGAGCCGCGAGCGGCTGTTGTACGTCTGCTCGGTAATGCCGAAGGCAGTCATACGCATCCACGGTTTGGGAAATTTACGCACCTGAAGCTTCTTGCGTGTGGCGTACAGCGTTACCCCGGAAAGCTTGGCCTGCTGGGCTTCGGCGGCTATCTGCGCGCCCCAGCCGCAGGTGTGGCGATCGTTCTGGCTCAGTGCCCTGGCCTGGGCGCCGAAAGCGAGGGTGGCCAGCAGGCAGCCGGCCATCGTTGCTAGAATTACTCGCATGTTGCTGTCCTAAGCATCTGAAAGAGAACGGAGTTTGCCTTCGCTTTCCGGTGCTGTGGGCCAGCAATTTGCCGTCAGGTCACCGCCATGCGCAGAGGGCTGGCCGCGGGCTTGCGCAAGCTTGTCCAGGCCAGGCTGGCAACCCAGAGCACCGACACGCCATAGTTGAGGCGTTGATACAGGCCGAACAGCTGACCGCTCTGCGCCGCCTGGCCCATCAACCCGACGGTGATGATCGCCAGCACCACGCAGGCCAGGGAAAACAGCGCCAGGGGGCGGGAGCCGGCAATGCGGCTGCCCAGCCATGCCCACAGGGCGCTGGCCAAAGTCAGCGAGAGGAACATCAGCAGACCAAACAGGTTATGCAGTTGCTGCGAGGTAGATGGCTGTACCGGTGCGCAGCCCTGGTCGCAGGGGAACCAGCCGGTGCCCAAACTGCCCATGCCATGCAGCAACACCAGGCCCGCACTCAGCAGCGCCAGCTTCGAGCTATGCCAGCGCCGCACCAGGCCCCAGGCAAACAGGGCAAACAGCAGGGCTAGAGGGTAGTTGTTGACCCGTGGTGACCAGCTGTGGGTTGGCGAGCCTGCCGCGCCAAGCTGGCTCATGGCCTGTTGCAGGTGATCATAGCCAGGGTAGGCCTGGGCCGTGAGCCATACCCCCGCCAGCAGCCAGAGGGGGATCAGCAGGCCACTGCTGAGCAAAAGGCGGTCGAGGGTTTTCATACTGTAGATTCCTTCCATGGATCAGTGAGCGTGAAGGCATACAGTACAGGCTCGCGCAGACCATGGGCCACTGATTCTGCGCGTTTTTTCATGGGCCAGGGTCGGCAAAGATGTGCAATAAATACCGCACCGGGTGTATGTGATCGTACAACCGCTTGCGCTATGATGAACGCTGTCTTTCAAGGTGAAATACAGGGCAATGACAGAGCAGCAGGTACAGGCAAGGACCCGGCGCAAGCCGCGCAGTCTGGCCCAGGAACTGGTCACGGTGCTGACCGAACGCATTCGCAGCGGCCAGCTCAAGCGCGGCGACAAGCTACCGACCGAATCGCAGATCATGGCCGAAGAGGGCGTCAGCCGCACGGTGGTGCGTGAGGCGATTTCGCGGCTGCAGGCTGCCGGGCAGGTAGAGACCCGCCACGGCATCGGCACCTTCGTGCTGGATGCGCCGGCTACGGGCGGTTTCCGTATCGACCCGGCCACCGTGGTCACCCTGCGCGAAGTGCTGGCGGTGTTGGAGTTGCGCATTGCCCTGGAGATCGAGTCGGCCGGGCTGGCGGCCCAACGGCGAAGCGACGAAGCCCTGGCCGGTATGCGGGCGGCGCTGGACGAACTCAACGAGGGGGCGGCCCACGCCACTGATGCGGTGTCGGCGGACTTCCAGTTCCACCTGCGCATTGCCCAGGCCAGCGGCAACCACTACTTCGCCGACATCATCAACCACCTGGGTACCAGCATCATCCCGCGCACCCGGCTGAATTCGGCGCGCCTGGCCCATGATGACCAGGCGCATTACATGAGCCGCCTGATGCATGAGCACGAGGCGATCTATGAGGCGATTGCCCGGCGTGACAGCGAAGGGGCGAAGATGGCCATGCGCATGCACCTGAGCAACAGCCGCGAGCGCTTGCGCCAGGCGCATGAGGCGGCTGAAGCGCAAGGAACCTGAAGCCTTTGCTGCCTGTACTGGCCTCTTCGAGGGCAACATAGCCCTGTAGGAGCGGGCTTGCCCGCGAAGAGGCCAGTACAGTCAAAAAGGAAAGCCCCGCCGTGCGCAGGGCTTTCCTGTTTCTGGCAACCAGTCAGATCGCCCCGTCACTCCACTGACCGTTCACCAACCGCCGCAGCCCCAGCGGGTTGCCGTCGCGCAGTGCCTCAGGCAGCAGCGTCTGCGGATAGTTCTGATAGCACACCGGGCGCAGGAAGCGGTCGATGGCCAAAGTGCCGACCGAGGTGCCACGCGCATCGGAGGTCGCCGGGTACGGGCCGCCGTGCACCATGGCATCACAGACTTCGACACCGGTCGGGTAGCCATTGACCAGGATTCGCCCGACTTTCTCCTCCAGCAGCGGCACCAACCAGGCGAACGCATCGAAGTCGTCCGCCTCGCCGATCAGCGTCGCGGTCAGTTGGCCACGCAGGCCTAGCAGCGCGTCGCGCAACTGGTCGTTGTCTTGCACCTCTACAGCCACGGTGGTGGGACCAAACACTTCCTCCTGCAACAGCGGGTCGGACTCGACCAGCAGGCGTGCATCGGCCTTGAACAGCTGAGCGCGCGCCTGGTTGCCTTCCTGCGCCTGGCCGGCCACATGCTCGATACCGGCATGGGCATGCAGGTGTTCAAGGCCGCCAACGTAGCTGCACAGGCCGCCAGCGTTGAGCATGGTTTGCCCGGCTTGCTGGTCCAGGTACTGGCCAAGGTCGGCGAGCAACTGGCTGTACTGTGGCGACTGCAAGCCAATCACCAGTCCAGGGTTGGTGCAGAACTGCCCGGCACCCATGCACACAGACCCCGCCAACTCGCGGGCAATGGCCTCGCCACGCTTGGCCAGGGCGCCCGGCAGGATGATGACCGGGTTGATGCTGGACATCTCGGCGAACACCGGGATTGGCTGCGGGCGCTCAGCGGCCATGCGGCAAAGGGCATCACCGCCTTTCAGCGAGCCGGTGAAGCCAACCGCCTGGATGGCCGGGTGCTTGACCAGCCACTCGCCCACGCCGCCACCAAACACCATGTTGAACACGCCCTTGGGCATGCCGGTACGCTCAGCGGCGCGCACGATGGCGCAGCCAACCAGGTCGGCCGTGGCCATGTGGCCGCTGTGCGCCTTGAATACCACCGGGCAGCCTGCAGCCAGGGCGGCGGCGGTATCCCCACCGGCGGTGGAGAAGGCCAGCGGGAAGTTGCTGGCACCGAACACCGCGACCGGGCCCACGCCGATGCGCATCTGGCGCAGGTCTACGCGTGGCAGCGGCTGGCGCTCGGGCAGTGCCAGGTCGATGCGCGCGCCGAGGAAGTCGCCGCGACGCAGCACCTGGGCGAACAGGCGCATCTGCCCGCTGGTGCGGCCGCGCTCGCCCTGGATACGGGCGACGGGCAGTGCGGTTTCGCGGCAGACAATGGCGACGAAGGCGTCATCCAGTTCGTCGAGTTCAGCGGCGATGGCGTCGAGGAACTCGGCCCGACGTGACGGGGCCAACTGGCGGAACTCGGCGAAGGCTGCTGCAGCGGCCTTGGCGGCCTGGTCCACTTCGGCTTCGGTGGCCTGGGCAAAGCTGTAGGGCAGGGCTTCGCCAGTGCTGGCGTCCAGGCTCTGCAGGCGCTGAGGGCCAGCGGCACTGCGCTGACCGGCGATGAAATTATGGCCGAGGATCTCAGGCATGGGGTGCTCCTGTGGGCTTGAGGGTGGAGTGTGTGAATGCGTGGTCAGGGCTGCGGCATCAGGTAATGGGCGCCGGGTTGAACAGGGTGATGTCGTTGTGCAGCCGGTGTTGTTCGGCCCAGGTCTGCTTGCGGCCGCTGGCCACGTCCAGGTAGTAATGGAACAGCTCCCAGCCCAGCTCCTCGATGGTCGAGCGACCACTGGCGATGCGACCGGCGTCGATGTCGATCAGGTCGGGCCAGCGTTGGGCCAGTTCGCTGCGGGTACACACCTTGACCACCGGTGCCATGGCCAGGCCATAAGGGGTGCCGCGGCCGGTAGTGAAGACGTGCAGGTTCATGCCAGCCGCCAGTTGCAAGGTGCCACAGACAAAGTCGCTGGCCGGGGTGGCGCAGAAAATCAGGCCTTTTCGGTTGACCCGTTCGCCTGGGCCGAGCACGCCCTGGATAGCGCCGCTGCCCGACTTGACGATCGAACCCAGCGACTTCTCGACGATGTTCGACAGCCCGCCTTTCTTGTTGCCCGGCGTGGTGTTGGCGCTGCGGTCGGCGGCGCCTTGCTGCAGGTAGCGGTCGTACCAGTCCATTTCGCGCACCAACGCGTCGGCAACGTCCTGGTTTTCCGCGCGCGAGGTCAGCATGTAGATCGCGTCGCGCACCTCGGTCACTTCAGAGAACAGCACAGTGGCGCCAGCGCGGACCAGCAAGTCCGCGGCATAGCCCAGTGCCGGGTTGGCGGTGATGCCCGAGAAGGCGTCGCTGCCACCGCATTGCATGCCGAGGATCAGTTCGCTGGCCGGGACCGTTTCGCGGCGGCGCTGGTCGAGCCTCTTCAGACGGGTTTCGGCCAGGTCCATGATCTGCTCGATCATTTCTACAAAGCCAAGGCTGGCATCTTGAAGGCGGTACAGCCATGGGTCGCTGAGGTCCACCGACGGGTCGTTGTCGTGCATCACCTGGCCGGCTTGCAGTTTTTCACAGCCCAGGCTGATCACCAGTGCCTCGCCGCCGAGGTTGGGGTTGCGCGCCAGGTTGCGCACGGTGCGGATCGGGATGTAAGCGTCGCGGGCGTTGATTGCCACGCCGCAGCCGTAGCTGTGGGTAATGGCCACCACGTCGTCGACGTTGGGGTATTTGGGCAGCAGCTCGTTGCGAATGCGCTTGACCGCATGTTCCAGCACGCCGGTCACGCATTGCACGGTGGTGGTGATGCCGAGGATATTGCGGGTGCCGACAGTGCCGTCGGCATTGCGATAGCCCTCGAAGGTGAAGCCCTCCAGCGGCGGCAGCGGCTGTGGCACGGCGTCGCAGCGCGGCAGGCTGTCCAGTTCCGGGGCGGCCGGCATGGCCAACTGGCTTTCCTGCACCCAGCTGCCTTGGCGCAGGTCTTCCAGCGCGTAGCCGATGATTTGCCCGTAGCGGCGCACCGGCTCGCCCTTGGCGATGGCCACGGTGGCCACCTTGTGGCTTTGCGGCACGCCTTCGACCAGGGTCAGGCCGTCGGCGAAGCGGGCGCCTTCGCCCAAGCCGCCGTCGTTGACGACCACAACGACGTTGTCGTCGTCGTGCAGGCGGACGTAGCGGGGCGAGTCGGAATGTTCGATCAACTGCATGTTTGGGCCCTACTTGTCAGGTTCTCAGGCTTTTGTACATCCGCCCACGCCGGGTGACCCGGCGTGGGTGTGTGCTTTCAGTGACGTGAGCTGGCCAGTTCGCCGTCGGTGGCAGGCTCAGCGTGTGGCTTTGGGGCGGCATCACGCAATTCGATACGCTTGATGGGGCCGACGATAACCAGGTAGCTGAATACCGCTACCAGCGCGTTGGCACCCACGTACACAAGCGCCCACTTGAACGAGCCGGTGGCGCTGATGATGTAGCCGATCACGATAGGGGTGGTGATCGAAGCGATGTTGCCGAAGGTGTTGAACAGGCCACCGGACAGCCCGGCGATCTGCTTGGGCGAAGTGTCCGCTACCACCGCCCAGCCCAGCGCACCGATGCCCTTGCCGAAGAACGCCAGCGTCATGAAACCAACCACCATCCACTCGGCATCGACGTAGTTGCAGAACACCATGGTGGTGGACAGCAGCAGGCCACAGACGATCGGCAGTTTGCGCGAGAAGGTCAGCGAGTTGCCGCGGCGCAGCAGCCAGTCGGAGATCACGCCACCCAGGACGCCACCGATAAAACCACACACCGCCGGCAGCGAGGCGATGAAGCCGGCCTTGAGGATTGTCATGCCACGTTCCTGCACCAGGTACACCGGGAACCAGGTGAGGAAGAAGTAGGTAATGGCGTTGATGCAGTACTGGCCCAGGTAGACGCCCAGCAGCATGCGGCTGGTCAGCAACTGCTTGATGTAACCCCATTTCGGGCCGTCGCTGCCGCGCTTCTGGTCCATGTCGACCAGGCCGCCGTTCTGCTCGATGTGCTCGAGTTCGCTTGGGCTGATGCGCGGGTGTTGGCGCGGGTTGTAGATGGTTTTCAGCCACACCATCGAGAAGATGATGCCTATCACACCCATGACCACGAACACGTGCTCCCAGCCGAAGCTGAACACGATCCAGCCCATGATCGGGGCGAACAGTGCAGTGGCGAAATACTGCGCCGAGTTGAAGATGGCCGACGCCGTGCCGCGTTCCTGGGTCGGGAACCATGCGGCGACGATGCGCGCGTTACCCGGGAATGACGGGGCTTCGGCGAAGCCCACCAGGAAGCGCAGGGTGAAGAGGGTGACCACGGCCCAGGCAACCGGCAGGCCACCGACAAAACCCTGCAGCAGGGTGAACAGCGACCAGGTGAAGATGCTGAAGGCGTAGACGTTCTTGGAACCGAAGCGATCGAGCAGCCAGCCACCAGGAATCTGGCCAGCCACGTAAGCCCATCCGAAGGCGGAAAAGATATAACCGAGGGTTACGGCGTCAATGCCGAGGTCTTTCTGCAGGCTGGAGCCTGCGATTGCAATGGTCGCGCGGTCGGCATAGTTGATCGTGGTCACCAGAAACAGCATGAACAGGATCAGGTAGCGCACATGCGTTTTCTTAGTCGCTTGCATGCTGGCAATACTCCCACTAGTTATTTTTGTGCGGGCTCACGAATTGTAACCGGAGTGGGGCAGGCCCACTCCGGGCGCGGCATCTGGCAGGCCGCGGGCAGCGCTTACTGCGGGCCCATCTTGTCCATCAGCGCGGCGAGCATCTCGTACTCTTCGGCGGTGAGGTCGGTCAGCGGAGTACGCACCGGGCCGGCGTCGTAACCGGCAATTCTGGCGCCAGCCTTGACGATGCTGACGGCGTAGCCGGCCTTGCGGTTGCGGATGTCCAGGTACGGCAGGAAGAAATCGTCGATCAGCTTGGCCACGGTGGCGTGGTCGTCCCGGGCGATGGCGTTGTAGAAGTCCATGGCGGTTTTCGGCACGAAGTTGAACACCGCCGAGGAATACACCGGTACACCCAGGGCCTTGTAGGCGGCCGCATACACTTCGGCGGTCGGCAGGCCACCCAGGTAGCTGAAGCGCTCGCCCAGACGACGACGGATCGACACCATCAGCTCGATATCACCCAGGCCGTCCTTGTAGCCGATCAGGTTCGGGCAGCGCTCGGCCAGTTTTTCCAGCAGGTCGGCGTTCAGGCGGCAGACGTTGCGGTTGTACACCACCACACCGATGTTTACCGATTTGCACACCGCTTCGACGTGGGCGGCGACGCCGTCCTGGCTGGCTTCGGTCAGGTAGTGCGGTAGCAACAGCAGGCCCTTGGCACCCAGGCGCTCGGCTTCTTGCGCATATTCGATGGCCTGACGGGTGGAGCCGCCGACACCGGCGAGGATCGGCACCGAAGTGGCGCAGGTGTCAACCGCGGTCTTGATCACCTGGCTGTATTCGCTGGCGGCCAGGGAGAAGAATTCACCGGTACCGCCGGCGGCGAACAGCGCGCTGGCGCCGTAGGGGGCCAGCCACTCAAGGCGCTTGATGTAGCCAGCCGGGCTGAAGTCGCCCTGGGCGTTGAAGTCGGTGACCGGGAAGGACAGCAGGCCGTGGGAGAGGATGGATTTGAGTTCTTGTGGAGTCATTGTTGTTGGCATCCTGGGGCGCTTGGGTGAAGGGTGTTGTCTTGCGTTGGAGGTAAGTTATCGTACAACATATTCGATGACTAGTCCTTTTTCAGAATTTTGTGTTCTCGCCAGGGTGGCCGTCTGGATAGGTGTGTTGTGGCGCAGATCGAGCGCCGCCCGCGCGGCGCTTCGCGGGTAAACCCGCTCCTACGTTTGTCGGGCCAGTTATGCCTGTGGCATTTGCGCGCGAACGCCTTGGCGCATGCCTCGATATCGTGTCGTACAAACAAGGCAGTCGCGCGCGTCTGGGACAGGCGATACTGGCCCGAAACAAACGTAGGAGCGGGTTTACCCGCGAAGCGCCGCGCGGGCGGCGCTCGATTTCACAGGCGCAGCAGGTACGACGACAAATACATGGCAGTCATCGTATCTCTTGAGGGGAAGAAAAAACGATCGCGGAGACAGGCACAAGCCCGCCGCCCGATTCCACGGGAAGTGTTCTGGGACCAGCAGAGGGTGACCGGGGAAACGGGGGCGGCCTTGCACCGCCCCGCGATCAAAGCAGAGGAAACTGAAGGTCAGGCCGCGTGCTGACGCTTGGTTTGCGCCTTGCGTACCTGGGCCCGGCAAGCGTCGCCGAAAGCCTGGAAGATCTTTATCGAATCAGGGTTCTTCGCCGCTTGCCATTCGGGGTGCCACTGCACGGCGAACAGGAACGGCGAAATGCTTGGCGCGTGAATCGCCTCGACCAAGCCGTCTTCGGCACGGGCGATGGCTTCAATACCGGCGCCGAGCTTGTGCAGGCCTTGGCCATGCAGCGAGTTGACGCGAATCTCGTCGGTACCCAGGGTGTCGTGCAGCCAGCTGCCCGGCTGGATCTTCACCCCATGCACCTGGGCGTACTGCACTTCGACAGGGTCTTCGGGGTTTTCCCGATGGTCATTGAACCCAGGTTCGGCATACACCTTCTGGTAAATGTCACCACCCAGGGCCACGTTGATTTCCTGCATGCCACGGCAGATGCCGAAGATGGGCAGGCCACGCTTGATCGCCGCCTTGACCAGCGGAATGTCGAACAGGTCGCGGTTCTGGTCCTGGCCTTTGCCTGGGGTCTGGTTTTCCTGGCCATACAGGGCTGGGTCGATGTTGCTGCCAGCGCCAGTCAGGTACACGCCGTCGGCCATGTCCAGGTAGGTCTCGAGGTCTTCAGTGCCGAAGCAGGTGGGCACCAACACCGGGACGCAATCGGAGAACTCGACGAGCGGGCTAATGTATTTGTGGGTCATGACCTGGTAGTCATGGCCTTTGCGCTCTTGGGTGCCCATGGTCATCAGGACGACGGGTTTGCGCAGGGAAGGTTGCTTGTTGCCAATGTTGCTGTTGGACATATGTCACCTTGGGACAGGTTCGACCTGTCGTTGTTGTGCAGGCGCACGGCGCGGGGCCCTGATTGCTGCCTGTGGCCCCGAGCACTGCCGGCTCGTCAGAGGCGACGATTCCGGTCGGGGCTTGTAGATAGCTTGCCAGAGCCGTTCGATATGTCAAACAACGGAAGAGGGCTTTAACGCAGGCAATACACCGTTTTTGGGGGGCTGAAACCGATGCGGGCCTGTGGCGGCGTGGGTTTGGCAGGGGCTGCGGTCAATAATATTTAACGATGCAGTTGGGTCATTGCAGCGGTGCAATGAATAGGTAGCTCGAAGTCTCCTCGGTCCTTGTGGGGGCAACTGTCTTGCTCAACGTCTAAAAGCTGGCGCGATCCCTGTGGGAGCGGGCTTGCCCGCGAACACGGGCGAAGCCCGTGCCATGCACGGCGGTATCTTCTTCGCGGATAAACCCGCTCCCACAGGCTTTCAATCAATGCAGGATCTGCGCCAGGAACGCCTTGGCCCGCTCGGTGCGCGGCTGGTTGAAGAACACCTGCGGCGGGCTGTCCTCGATGATCTGACCACCCTCAAGGAACAGCACCCGCTCGGCTACCTGCCGGGCAAAGCCCATTTCATGGGTGACGCACAGCATGGTCATGCCCGTCCCAGCCAACTGCACCAATACATCCAGCACTTCGGCGACCATTTCCGGGTCCAGCGCCGAAGTGGGCTCGTCGAACAGCATGATCCGCGGCTTCATGCATAGTGCCCGGGCGATTGCCACGCGCTGCTGCTGGCCGCCGGACAGCTGGCTGGGGTATTTGTGCGCCTGGCTTTCGATGCCGACTTTGCTCAGGTACATGCGTGCCCGCTCCTCGGCGTCCTTGCGTGACAGCCCGCGCACGCTGGTGGGGGCCAGCAGGCAGTTGTCGAGCACGCTCATGTGCGGGAACAGGTTGAAGTGCTGGAACACCATACCGATGTCGCTGCGTACCTGTGCCGCCTCGCGCGTGGTGGCCGCCAGGTCGATGCCGTCCACCTGGATGCTGCCCTGCTGGGCGACTTCCAGGCGGTTGATGCAACGGATCAGGGTCGACTTGCCCGAGCCGGACGGCCCGCACAGCACGATGCGTTCGCCTTCGCGCACCTGCAGGTCGATGTCGCGCAGCACGTGGAACGCGCCATAGTGCTTGTTCAGGCCTTCGATGCGGATCAGCACCGGACGTGGGTCGGGTTCGGGGGCAAGGGTGGCAAGGCTCAGTGGTGCGGTCATCTTGTTGTTCTCCCGCGTGGGTTCAGTCGAAACGGGTCGCGCTGTAAGGCGCGGGGTCGGTGAAGGGGGGCTCGCCAGTGAGCAGCTCGGCCAGCAGCCGGCCGCAGACCGGGCCCAGCGTGAGGCCGTGATGGGCATGGCCGAAGTTGAACCACAGCCCTGGGTGGCGCGGCGCCGGCCCGATCACCGGGCGCATGTCGGGCAGGCAGGGGCGGCGGCCCAGCCAAGGCGTGTCGTCCAGGCGCTCGCCGAGGGCCGGGAACAGCTTGCGCGCCAGGGCCTCGCAGCGGCCCAGCTGGATCTGGTTGCCAGGCGCACTGGCTGCGTCGAACTCGATGCCGGTGGTCAGGCGCACACCGCGCGCCATCGGCGCCAGAACATAGCCACCTTGGGTGTCGCAGATGGAGTGCTCCAGCTGAGCGCCGTCACGGGTGCTGTAGTGCATGTGGTAGCCCCGCTTGATTGCCAGCGGGATCTGGTAGCCCAGGCCGCTGAACAGGTCGGCCGACTGTGGGCCGAGGCAGGCCACCACTTCGTCGGCAGTGATCGGGCCGCGACGGCTCTCTACCCGCCATTGGCCATTGGCCTGGCGCAGGCTGCGCGCATCGCCATGCACGAACTGCCCGCCGCGTTGCAGGAACAGCGCCGCATAGCCACGGGTGAGCGCGCCGGGGTTGTTCACGGTTTTCGGGTCGAGCCAGTGGATGCCACCGACCACGGTGGCGTCCAGCTGGTGTTCACGAGCCTGTAGTTGCCCGCATTCGAGGATTTCGAATTGCAAGCCGTAGCGGCTCAGGCCCTTGGCATCGGTTTTTGCCTGCTCGAACAGCGCTGGGTCGCGGAACACTTCGATCCAGCCTTTGGCTTGCACCAGACTTTCCAGGCCGGCAGCAGCGATCAGCGCGTCATGCTCTTCGACACAGCGCTGCACCAGCGGCAACATATCGGCGGCGGCGCCGGCCAGACGCCCGGGTGCCGACTGGCGCCAGTAGCGCCACAGCCACGGTGCGGCCTTGGGCAGGTGCGTCAGGCTGTAGCGCACATCGGGCTGGCGGTTCAGGCCGTAGCGCAGCAGTGCGCTCAATTGCCGCGGAAAGGCATAGGGGATGACACTGGAGCGCTCGATCAGCCCGGCGTTGCCATGGCTGGTGCCGCTGCCCGGTTCGTCGCGGTCGATCAGAATTACCTGGCGCCCGCGTGCCTGCAGGTGCAGCGCGGTGCTGACGCCGACGATGCCGGCGCCAAGGACAAGGGTCTGGCAATGCATGAAACGTATCCTTCGGTCAGTTCAGGTGGCGGCCCAGGCGGGCTTCCAGGTGTTTCAACAGGCGCCGCACCAGTTCGACGATCACCAGGTAGAGCACGGCGGCCCACAGGTAGATCTGGAAGTCGAAACTGCGCGAGAAGGCCAGTTTGGTCACGCCCATCAGGTCGTAGATCGTCACCAGCGAGGCGATCGCACTGGCCTTGATCATCAGGATCAGTTCGTTGCCCAGCGGGCCGATGGCCACCAGCAGCGACTGCGGCAATATCACCTTGAAGAAGGTGGTCGAGCGTTTCAGGTTCAGCGCCCGCGCCGCTTCATGCTGGCCAGGTGCAACCGCCATCAGGCTGCCGCGGAAAATCTCGGCCTGATAGGCGGCGGTGTTCAGGGTGAACGCCAGCAAGGTGCAGAACCACGCTTCGCGGAAGAACCACCACAGGCCGACGTCCTGCCAGAAGCCCTTGAGCGAACCCAGGCCGTAATACAGCAGGAACAATTGCGCCAGCAGCGGCGAGCCGCGGAAGAAGTACACGTAGCCGGCAGCCATGCGCTGCAGCAACAGGCTGCGAGACATGCGCGCAAGTGCCAGCAGAAGGCCGAGCACAGCGCCCAGGCTGAAGGAAATTGCCACCAGCTTGGCGGTGACCAGCAGGCCGTCGATGAAGCGTGGGCCGTAGCGCTCCAGCAGGTCGGGGTCGAGCACCATTGCCAGCAGTTGATCGAAGCTCATGCGCGTGCTCCTTGCAGGTGGCGGTTGCTGCGCCGTTCGATGTAGGCGAACACGCGCCCGGACAGTGCTGCGAACAGCAGGTAGCCCAGGCAGGCGACGCCGTAGAAGAACATCGGCTCCTTGGTTACGCTGACCGCCAGATTGGTCTGGCGCATCAGGTCGACCAGCGAGATGGTCGACACCAGCGAGGTGTCCTTGAGCAGCGACAGCCAGTTGTTGGACAAGCCGGGCAGGGCGATGCGGGTCAGTTGCGGCAGCAACACCTTGAAGAAACCGGTGCGCTTGCTCAGGCCAAGCGCCGAGCAGGCTTCCAGCTGGCCCTTGGGCAGGGTCTTGAAGGCGGCCAGCCAGATCTCGCTGGAAAACGCGGCGAACACCAGGCTGAAGGCGATCATCGCGGCGAGGAAGGTGTTGATGATGAACTCACCTTGATAACCCATGGCGGCGAGGATCTTCTGCGCGGCGATCTGGCAGCCGTAATAGATGATCAGCAGCGTCAGCAGCTCGGGCAGGCCGCGGAACACGGTAGAAAAGGTGGTGGCCCAGGCCCGTGGCAGGCGTTTGCGTGAGCGCGCCGCCAGCGCGACCACCAGGCCCAGTGGCAGGCCGATGGGCAGGCAGGCCAGGGCCAGGGAAACGGTAACCAGCGCGCCGGCCAGCAACGCCTGGCCCCAGCCTCCGCTGGCGAAAGACAGCAAGGACAATTGATCGAGCATGACGAACCTCTTGGGCAGGTTATGCGGCCTTGTGGGAGCGGCCTTGCGTCGCGATAGGGCTGCGTAGCGGCCCCAGGGTTTATGCAACTGCAGAGATTATCGGGGCCGCTACGCGGCCCTATCGCGACGCAAGGCCGCTCCCACAGGGCGTTCGCACAACTTCCTGAAGATCAGTTGTAGATATCGAAAGCAAAATACTTGCTGGCGATCTTCTGATAGGTACCGTTGGCCACGATCTGTTGCAGCGCGGTATTCAGGCGCTGGCGCAGGGCTTCGTCGTCCTTGCGCACAGCGATGGCGGCATCGGCCTTGGTGTCGGCCACGTCGCCAAGGATCTTGCAGCAATCCCCACCGTTCTTGTTCATCCACTCGTGCAGCGGGAATTTGTCGGCAATCACACCGTCCAGGCGGCCGGCCGCCAGGTCTGCGTTGGCTTCGTCCATGGTCGGGTACAGTTTCACGTCGGCACCAGCCTTGCCATACACGTCTTCGGCGTAGATGGCCTGGGTGGACGAAGACTGCGCACCGACGGTGTAGCCGACAAAGTCGGTCTGGGCGCTGTCGATCTTGCTGTCCTTGGCAACCGCCACGGTCAGGGGCGTGCGGTAGTAGCGGTCGGTGAAGGCGATCTTCTTGCGTCGCTCTTCGGTATCGATCATCGACGCTACCACCGCGTCATACTTGCGCGCCATCAGGGCGGGGATGATGCCTTCCCAGTCCTGGGCCACCAGCGTGCATTCGACTTTCATCTGTTCGCACAGGGCATGGGTGATGTCGACATCGAAGCCATGCAGCTTGTTATCGGCGTCTACATAGTTGAAGGGCGGGTAGGCACCCTCGGTGGCGAACCGCAGGGTTTCAGCGCTGGCGGCACCCGCCAGCAGCAGGGCGCACGCACCCACCAAGGCCATGGACTTGTTCATCTCTGCACCTCATTGCACTCTTGCTATTGTTGTTTGCCCGTCGACCACGAGGTGTAGCCGACGAATTCGTTATGTAGAGCGGCAGTTGCTTCCAAGCGTTTTTCAACATCTGGCCCGAGCTTCTTGCAGACCTCGTTGACCATCAGATGCACCCACGACAACATCGTCGAGGTGGATTCCCAGAACAGGTTGAACTCGGTGGGGATGCGGAACACCTCGTCGGCATTGGCATCCGCCCAGTCACAGAAAGTGTCGGTCACCAAGGTGACCGCAATGCCAGCCTCGCGCGCCTTCTGGCACAGCATCAGGGCATGGCGGGAATAACGGCGCGCCTCGAACACCACCAGAGCGCTGTCTTCGGCACGGCCCAGCAGCACTTCGCCGAAGTGCCCGGCGCTGATGTCGACCAGTTGCACACCATCGCGCAGGTATTGCAGCAGGTGGCTCATGCACATGGCGATGCCACGCTCGGTCTGGAAGCCGGCGATGAACACTCGCGGTTTGCTCGCCAGGCGTTGCGCCACGTTGTGCCAGGCCGGGCTCTGGCGGTACTCGTGTACGCGCACCAGGGCGGCGATTTCCAGCTCCAGGCTGCCGGCGTTGTCGCTGGCGTCCTGGTTCTGGCGGTAATCTTGCAAGCGATCACCCACCAGCCACGGGCCATCGCCCAGATCGTTCTGCAGGTCTTGCTTAAGCGCCTTGAGGTGGGCATAACCCAGTGAGCGACAGTAGCGCCCGACGCTGGATTCGCTGACGCCCAGCTTGGCGGCAATGCTGGCCGAGGTCTGGAACGGCAGTTCGTGCAGGTTGGCAAGCATGTAGGTGGCGATCTTGCGACCCGAGGCAGCGGCCCCTTCGAGGCTGTTTTCCAGGCGTTGCTTGATCAGTTGGCTCATGCTGCGGCTCCAGGGGTGAGGCTTGGGAAGAAAATGAATGTTTTCTGTCATCAAGTCAACATTTGACAGATTGCTGTCACATGAAGGAAAGTTTTTGTCGTTGCAACGCTGTAGCCATTCCAAAATCAACAAGGAGCTTCAGATGTCCGCACCTGCCACCAGCACCGTTGTGCGCATGCCGTTTACCGAGCTGCAAAGCCTGTTGCAGGCCATTTTCCAGCGCCATGGGTGCAGCGAGGCCGTGGCCCGGGTGCTGGCCCACAACTGCGCCAGCGCCCAGCGTGATGGCGCCCATAGCCATGGGGTGTTCCGCATGCCCGGTTATGTCTCGACCTTGGCCAGCGGCTGGGTCGATGGCCAGGCCACGCCACAGGTCAGCGACGTGGCCGCCGGTTATGTGCGTGTCGATGCTGCGGGCGGTTTTGCCCAGCCAGCACTGGCGGCGGCCCGTGAGCTGTTGGTGGCGAAGGCACGCAACGCAGGCATTGCCGTGCTGGCGATCCACAACTCGCACCACTTCGCTGCGTTGTGGCCGGATGTAGAGCCGTTCGCCGAAGAGGGCCTGGTAGCCCTCAGCGTGGTCAACAGCATGACGTGCGTGGTGCCGCATGGTGCGCGCAAGCCACTGTTCGGTACCAACCCCATCGCTTTTGCTGCGCCTTGCGCTGAGCATGACCCGATCGTTTTCGACATGGCCACCAGTGCCATGGCCCATGGCGATGTGCAAATTGCCGCGCGTGCCGGCCAGCAATTGCCGGAGGGCATGGGGGTGGACGCCGATGGCCAGCCGACCACCGACCCAAAGGCGATTCTGGAAGGCGGCGCCCTGCTGCCATTTGGCGGGCACAAGGGCTCGGCGTTGTCGATGATGGTCGAGTTGCTGGCGGCGGCACTGACCGGCGGTCATTTCTCCTGGGAGTTCGATTGGTCCGGGCATCCGGGGGCGAAAACGCCATGGACCGGGCAATTGATCATCGTCATCGACCCGGGCAAGGCCGAGGGCGAGCGCTTTGCCCAGCGCAGCCGCGAACTGGTGGAGCAGATGCAGGCAGTCGGGCTGACCCGGATGCCGGGTGAGCGGCGCTATCGTGAGCGTGAGGTGGCCGAAGAGGAGGGGGTGGCAGTGACCGAGCAGGAGTTGCAAGGCCTGAAAGAGCTGCTTGGCTGATCTGGCCCTTTCGCGGGTTAACCCGCAAAGAATCCAGCCCTTAACCCCGGCCATGCAATGTTGCATAGACAACCTTGCACAATAGTGGATGTTCCTGAGCCCTCTCTCCGGGTATGCTCAGGGCTGACTTTCCGTACCGTCCTGATCCAAGGAGCTGCACGCTGTGTTCAAACATGTCGATGCCTATGCCGGCGACCCGATCCTCTCGTTGATGGAAACCTTCAAGGCCGACCCGCGCGCCGACAAGGTCAACCTGAGTATTGGCCTGTACTACGATGAGGCCGGCGTGGTGCCGCAACTGGCGGCGGTGGATGCGGTGGAAAAACGCATTGCCGGTCAGGACCACGAAGCTTCCCTGTACCTGCCGATGGAAGGCCTGGCCAGCTACCGCCAAGCCATTCAGGCGCTGCTGTTCGGTGCCGATCACCCGGCCGTGACCGGCGGCCGGGTGGCCACCGTACAGACCGTGGGTGGCTCCGGCGCCCTGAAGGTCGGTGCCGACTTCCTCAAGCGCTACTTCCCGCAGTCCGAAGTCTGGGTCAGCAACCCGACCTGGGACAACCACCGCGCCATCTTCGAAGGTGCAGGCTTCAAGGTGCACACCTACCCGTACTTCGACCAGGCTACCCGTGGCGTGGACTTCGACGGCATGCTGGCCACCTTGCAGAGCCTGCCGGCCAACAGCGTGGTACTGTTGCACCCGTGCTGCCACAACCCTACCGGTGCCGATCTGGAACAGCACCAGTGGCAACAAGTGGTCGAAGTGGTCAAGGCGCGCCAGCTGATCCCGTTCCTCGACATCGCTTACCAGGGCTTCGCCGAAGGCCTGGTAGAAGACGCCTACGCTATCCGCGAAATGGCCCGTGCCGGCGTGCCGTGCCTGGTCAGCAACTCCTTCTCGAAAATCTTCTCGCTGTATGGTGAGCGGGTGGGCGGCCTGTCGGTGGTGTGCGATGACGAGGCCACTGCCCAGAGCGTGCTTGGCCAGCTGAAGGCCACCGTGCGCCGCAACTACTCCAGCCCGCCCAACTTCGGCGCCCAGCTGGTTGCCGGCGTACTGAGCGATGCTGGCCTGAATGCCCAGTGGGCCGAAGAAGTCGAAGTGATGCGCAAGCGTATCCTTGACATGCGCCAGGCGCTGGTCGATGCCCTGGCCGTGCTGCTGCCGGGCCAGGACTTCCAGTTCTTCCTGCGCCAGCGCGGCATGTTCAGCTACACCGGCTTCAGCGTCGAGCAGGTACGTCGCCTGCGTGACGAGTTCGGCGTTTACCTGATCGACAGCGGCCGTGTGTGCATGTCCGGCCTGCGCCCGGCCAACCTGCAACGGGTTGCCGAAGCGTTCGCTGCCGTTCAGAAGTAACTCGCCAGCCACGGACCCTCCTGCGGGGCGCGGTTGGACTTTGTGGGAGCGGCCTTGCGTCGCGAAAGGGGTGCGGAGCGCCCCCACGATTGCAGCTTTGCCGCTGACATTGCTGGGGCCGCTTTGCGGCCCTATCGCGACGCAAGGCCGCTCCCACAGGCGGCTCCCACAGGC